>CBDTZI010000113.1:0-9005 GCA_965364865.1 uncultured bacterium
GTCCAACAGCATGAGATGGTTGTCCGTGCCGCCGGAAACGAGTCGGTTTCCCTTCGCGATCAGACCCTCCGCCAGAGCATTGGCGTTGTTAAGAATTTGCTGCTGGTAAACTTTGAAATCGGGTTTGAGGGCTTCGTGAAAGCTGATCGCTTTGGCAGCCACGCAGTGCATCAACGGGCCTCCCTGACTGCCGGGGAAAATACGAGAGTCGATTTTTCTGGCGAATTCCTCTTTGCACATGATCATGCCACCGCGCGGTCCGCGGAGTGTTTTGTGTGTGGTCGTGGTCACGAAAGCTGTGGTGGGTACCGGGGTTGGGTGTAAACCGGTCGCAACGAGACCGGCGATGTGGGCGATATCAGCCATGTGGAGCGCGCCGACCTCTTCGGCGATTTCGGAAAATGTTTCAAACGCAATCGTTCGCGGATAGGCGGATGCCCCGGAGAGGATCAGCTTGGGGTGATGTTCTTTGGCGAGGCGTCTGATTTCATCGAAGTCGAATTGTTCGGTTTTGGGATCGACGCCATACGAGACGATGTTGTAAAGCAGGCCGCTCATGTTGACCTTCAGCCCATGCGATAAGTGACCGCCGTGTGCGAGGTCGAGCGAGAGGATGGTGTCGCCCGGTTGAAGAACGGCTAAATAGACGGCTGCGTTGGCTTGACTTCCCGAGTGAGGTTGAACGTTGGCGTGGTCGCATCCGAACAACTGCCTGGCTCGGTCTCGAGCGAGATTCTCAACCACATCCATATTTTCGCAGCCACCATAATATCGTTTGCCTGGATATCCTTCTGCGTATTTGTTGGTAAAGACCGACCCCAGCGCTTCCAACACTGCACGAGAGACGTGGTTTTCCGACGCAATCAGCTCAATGGTTTCCTGCTGGCGTTGAACTTCGGCCTCTAACGCTGGGAGGATTTCCGGGTCGGTTTGTGCGATGGCTTCAAAACTGGTTTGTGATGCGACAGTCATGATTCTTCCTCGATATTTTCCATTGTAAAGTTTGGGATCGCAGGATCGTTTGTCCTGAACTTCCAGTCGTCACATTATCGTTGATGGTCGGTAAAATCAAATGTTGTTGATTACGGAAGCGGGCGGGGAAGGGGGAGGCTGATGCGGGGGATGCGGTTGGAGTGGATGGATGAAATTGGGGGTGGCTGATCAGGGCCGGCCTCTTTTATTTCCGCTGTTTTTGAATCGGTAGTCTTGAAGTTTGGGTATAAAAAAACGGGCGATGCCATGTCGGCACCGCCCGCGATTAGATACGATTGAATCTACAGCACTTTAATCCGCGTTTACGGTGGCTCCGACGATCTGGAAAGGTTTTGGATTTCCTCGTTCGTCCGTAAGTAGTGTGTCCACTCGTTTAATACCAATTTGGAAAGAACCGCTGGCGTCATCAGAAACGAGGAAAGTCTCAGAGCCAAGATAAGATCTTTGTGTCGCATCGACTGAACCTGATATCATCAAAGCACCGATTCGTCCGTTGACCTGATCTTCACCCTTGATGATTTCAGAAGTTCCGAAATCCGCAAAGATGTAATCACGTTGGTTGGTATCGATGATCATCTGATCACGATCCAATGCCCCGGCGTCGCCGCCCGTGACCTCAAGCTTCACTTGATAGGCACGAACACCGACCGCACCGGAAAGATACATATCCACGATCAGGGTATCGCCGCCGCGGACAGATGATTGCCGAGGGATTACCGTGATGGTTCCACCCTGCAGGATGGCGCCTTTTCGCAGCGTCATCTGGGTAATTTGATTCATTTGTCTGGAAGACAATCCGGAGATTGAAATCTGACCATCATCGGAAATTCCGTTGATAGAGGCGGAACCGAAAAAATTGCCCTTCATATAGATGGCGACATGGCTTGCCTCAGCCAGGCTCGCTCCCGTGTCGGCAGATAAAGTCAACTGAAGAACTTCGCCACCGGTGGTGTTGATGGTCGCGGTCTTTACGGACTGATTTGCAAATGACATGCGCGGTGCTACGTACAGCGTGCTGCCATCTTTCAGGTTAACGGTACGGTAGCCCGACACTTCTGAAGTCGAAGCCTTGAAGAACTGCATTCCCGTATTTTTAACGCTTCGGTCTGCACGTTTTTGTGCTTGTGCGGACGAAAAGGAAACACACACAACCAACATCACCGCTGTCATAATGAACTTACCTTTTTGCATCGTATTGATCCTTTCTTAACTTACCCCATGCCGGCCCAGCCACCCAATATGATCGTTCCGGCCTGTACATGACGCACGTCTCCGACGTGACAGTCACTTTACCCCAGTTGCATGGTTTACATCAACTCGCTGTAGATTATAGAGCCGGATTGTACACCATCAACTATCCCTAATGAGCATGTACCGTAGCAAAAGCAGACCGATAATGCAAGGAATTTCACGGAAAAAAACCGCTATTTTTCATACGACTGGTGACAAGGATTACAATCAGTTACTACTGTATTGATCATCCTACAGGCTTACGAAGAGGTCATTGCTGACAGTCGTATCAGGACTGAAACAGGGGTTGGTCGCCCATATTATCCATTCAGGATTATGATACAATTCTCTATTCTCACACACCATGACGAACCTGCCCAACGGACTGTTGAATTAGCCAGTTTATGTGTATTTGAAGTTAATCGAATTGGGTTGGTTTTAACCCCGCAATACATTCCATTATGGGGGTGAGATCCATATCGACGGGTATGTTCGTATAGGGAAATGGGTTTCGAGTTATCGGCGAAGGATGTAACGAAATTGTAAGAATGGGGTCTTACGCGGCTCTATTTTTATTGGCCACGATCTGCACATCTGATTTGATGGAGTCGGGTTTGGTTTATCGATCAATCTATGTGATTTGATAAGGTTCAGCGATTTAGAGCGTCCGCAGGATACTTCGCTTACCTTTTGAAGGCATCAATTCATCTTGCCGTTTGTCGCCATCAACAATACGCCAAAAATGACAGTATCATGTCCGAACAATGAACATTCCGGTTGGTAAATACATCGAGACTTTTCTCGCGTCGGAAATCGAATCATGTCCCCGAAGTTTGTCTTGAAATTGAACCAATTTCAGAACACCTCACATTTCTCTCTTTGGGTCACGTGCTACCTGGCTCGGTATGTGCGCCGGATTTTGAAAAACTTATTTTTTCTATTCCGGCGAATTTTTTCCACAGCGGTGGTGTTATAGCGGTATGATCACGGTTATTGGAATAGTCTTCACCGACAAAGAGTCGATAGGTTTACATCCATGAAATCTCTATATCGACGGTATATGAACTGGCTTCACACGAAATGGCCTGCGGGTCAGGTGGAGAGTCTGCCTGTGGTGAAGGAAGACGGCTCGACCAACGTGCCCGGCGTGTATGTGGTAGGCGATTTAGCTGGCGTACCGCTATTGAAATTTGCCTCTCATACCGGTGCTCTGGCGGTTCAAACGCTTGTGTCAGACGCGACGTTTGATCGGCGAGATCAGTCGTTGGAGATGGACGGAAATCCCGTTTGCGATGTGGTCATCATTGGTGCGGGGGTAGCTGGGATGGCGGCTGGGCTTGAGGCGAAAAAGCAGCAACTGAGTTTTGAAATTCTCGAAGCGTCGCAACCGTTTACCACGATCGTCAATTTTCCCAAAGCAAAACCCATCTACACCTATCCAACCGAGATGACGCCGGAGGGGGATTTGCAGTTTTCTGATCAAGCGAATGTGAAGGAAGCGCTGCTTGATGAACTGTTACAGCAATCGAAGGAGGCTGGGATTGCAACGGTGGCTGCCCACGCCGACCGAATCACGCGACGTGGGAATGTTCTGGAGGTTGTCGTTTCCGGTGATGACAAGGATAAGTCAAAACAAAGTTACTTTGCCCATCGGGTGATTGTTGCGATTGGTCGATCGGGAAATTTTCGCAATTTGGATATCCCCGGCGAGGAACTGGAACACGTTTACAATCGGTTGCATGACCCCAAAGATTTTTGTAAGAAAAAAGTTGTCGTTGTGGGCGGTGGAGATAGCGCATTAGAAACGGCGATCGCCATTGCGGGTTGCGGCGGACACGTCACACTGTCTTATCGCAGCGCGCAGTTCAATCGACCCAAGTCAGAAAATATCGAACAATTGGAAAAACTGTCTGATAAGGAGTCCGGTGTAAGTGGCTTGGAAACTCAAGGCGCTGTTCGATTGATGATGAGCAGCAAGGTCAACGAAATTCGAGCTGAAGAAACCCTGATCACCAATCATGAGGGCATTGAGGAATCGATTTCTTGTGATGCGACGTTTGTGTTGATCGGTCGCGAACCGCCGCTGAGTTTTTTCAGACGAAGCGGCCTGCACATTCACGGAGAATGGCGTACCTCTTCAAAAATCACGTTTTCGCTCTTTTTGCTTTTCTGTATGTTTTTATATAGCTGGAAAAGTAACGGGCGGGTACAGCAGTTTTTCGCATGCCGGGGGTGGTTTCCTTTTAATACGCCTGCCTGGTTTCAATCGCTGGGTGACACGATCGCTTCCAGCGCTGAACAATCGACTCACTTTCTCTATACTTTGAAATCGTCGATGATGTCTGCGAATTTTTATTACGCATTTGCCTATTGCGTCTGTGTCGTGCTGTTCGGGTTCCGCCGCATCAAACGTCGCAACACACCATACGTCAAAGTGCAGACGCTTACGTTGATGGCGGTTCAATGTATCCCGATGTTTTTGCTGCCAGAATTGTTACTGCCCTGGGCGGGACAAAACGAATGGTTTACCGACGGCGGCTCGATGGCCTGGTGGGCGGATCAGTTTTTTGAGCGATATGATATGATCGGGGTCGAGCGTGCCTACTGGCGGGCGTACGGATTTATCCTTGCCTGGCCCTTGTTTGTAGGAAATGTTTGTACGGATCAACCGTTGTGGGGCTGGTGGATCGTAGGGTTTTTACAAACCTTCGTGTTGATTCCATCGATGATTTATTTCTGGGGGAAAGGTGCGTACTGCGGATGGATATGTTCCTGCGGCGCGTTGGCGGAGACGATGGGGGATACCCATCGACAAAAAATGCCGCATGGCCCCAGGTGGAACAAGCTTAACATGGTGGGGCAGGTTATCTTTTTAGCGGCCATCGTGCTGTTAATACTTCGTCTGCTGAGTTGGGCCTGGCCCGGCACGGCGTTTACCAGCATCTACCGAGGATTGATGTCGGGCATTCCGATTTTCAATTACAAATGGATCGTTGATTTTCTGTTGGCGGGAATCATCGGCGTGGGAATGTATTTCTGGTTTAGCGGTCGGGTGTGGTGCCGGTTTGCCTGTCCGTTGGCTGCGCTGATGCACATCTACGCGAGGTTCAGCCGGTTTCGTATTTTTGCGGATAAGAAAAAGTGTATCTCCTGTAATGTCTGCACATCAGTCTGTCATCAAGGGATCGATGTGATGAACTTCGCCAACAAGGGCAAGCCGATGGAGGATCCGCAGTGTGTGCGATGTTCAGCTTGTGTGCAGAGTTGCCCCACGGGTGTGTTGACGTTCGGTCAGATTGACCTCCGTAGCGGCAACATCAGACGAACGGATACGCTGATGGCGTCGCGTGTGCAGATGGCGGAGCTTACCGTGCGGGGACAGAGGGTGTCTTACTAAGTCGTTGCTTGTTGTAACAAGCTACTCATCTCAGCTGGGTGATCAATGATGTGGTCGGGATTGGCGGCTTTTAGTTCGTCCAGTTCGCGATAGCCCCAGGTGACCGCGATTGATTTCATGCCGGCGTTATGTGCGGTTTCGATATCGACCGCGGAGTCACCCACGAAGTAGATGTTCTCGGGTTCGCATTTCATTTTGCGGGAAAATTCCAATGCGATGGTGGGGTCGGGTTTTTTGGGCCAGTCCTCGCTCGAGCCTCGAAAACCAACGAAGGGCCAGCGATCCAGCATAGCCCGGCACATCGGGACGGTGAACACATCCGGCTTGTTGGACAGCACCGCCAATGGAAACCCGCTAGCCGTACATTGATCCAAAAGTTCCGAAATTCCCGGATAGAGGTAGGCATTGAGCAGCATACGATTCATATATACATCCCGATAGCCCTCAACCAGCGTCGGGAGCTGTTCATCCTCGTCGTGATTGAGTGCTTTTCGCAATAAATCGTATAGACCGTGACCGATCAAGCTGCGAACCAGCTTTGTGGTGACCGGTTTGATGCCGGACTGCTCAAACGCGACGTTGATCGAATCGGTGATATCATCGATCGTATCCGCCAACGTGCCGTCAAAATCGAATATGATACCGATGGATTGATTATCCGGGTCCATGATCCAACCCATTCTACGATTCGAGATAACCAGCCACTGGCGCGTACTAAAAGCGCATTTCCTTATTGAGCATTTGAAGATATCTCAAATGACAGGAAAGATGACCAGTCGAATTGTATCAAAATAGTAGACCGGTTATTCAGCAACTTTTACGTTGGCCGCACGCGGTCCTTTTTGACCATCCGTGACTTCGAAATCAACTTTTTCGCCTTCACGGAGGTTTTTATGACCTGTTCCCTCGATGTCGCTATAATGGACAAAGATGTCTGAACTTCCATCCGATGGTGTGATGAATCCAAAACCCTTGGTCTGATTAAACCATTTTACAGTACCTTGCATTTTTACAACCTCAACTTCTACACTAAGAATGCACGTTGACAAAGCCAAGTCGAAACAACGATCGTTTCGATAGGTCTGGGGTTTGCCGACCGTGTATGTGACGAAAGTATCAAGGCGGCAGATGAATAAGTCAAGAGATGTTGAAAAAAAACAATGTGATTTTTGTGGTTTTGCCAGTATGGGGGAGTCGGTAGTTCGGTGCGATTTGGAAGTTTGGGTCGTGTTTTTTTTGAGGAAGAGGCGTTTTTCGCTTGCATTGGACGATTTTCTGTGGAAGATACACATTAAGCACACCGCTTTGCAATTGAGGCGGCCATCGACCGGGGTCTTTTCGCCTTCAAGGAGTGAAATCTTGTATTTCACCTGACGAGGGTGGTTGTCCAGACATGTTTGGTCGACCTGTGCGAGTCGGGCTGTTCAACAAAATGAAAGTTATTATTTTTTCAAAGATTTGAGGTTGATCTGCGCGTTGTTGCTCATATTCTGTCGGGTTGGCGCACCGGTTCACAGGTCTAATCTCGTGGCCCAACAGAGGAATGAGTTCTGGAAAATCCAACAATCGCATGTGAGCGGTTTCGGTGATATCAACAAGAATACGGAGTCTACAGTTTGGAAACGATTGGTACCCACTACATTGTGGAGATGTTCGATTGCCCGAATCATTTATTGAATGATCAGGCATTCGTGGATGGGGCAATGCGCGAAGCGATTATGGCTTCTGACGCGGAGTTGATTGAAGGGGTTTCTCATCAATTTTCACCTCAGGGGGTGACAGCCTTGGGCTTGTTGTCGGAGTCGCATATCTCGATTCATACATGGCCGGAACATGGCTATGTCGCTGCGGATATTTTCACCTGCGGAACGCGGGCGGATCCTCACAAAGCTTGTATCTGTCTCATCGTTGCGTTTCAAGCGGGGCGACATGTATTGAAAAAACTGACGCGAGGTATCGATCCAGGTGATCACGGTGATCCAGAGGTTCGTATCGAGACGGATGATCAATTAGAAATTCCAGCGTCTGCGGTTTCTTCTACTTAATCAAACAATGACTCACAAAATATAGAAGTTTAGGTTTGGGAGGGAATTTCCATGTCTGTGCACAACGAAGAATCACAGGTTAGCTATTGGGTTTATGAACATATTTCGCCGTGGGATTATTACGCCCACGGGATCAAACGCATTTTGGATTACCGCAAGACCGCCTTTCAGGAAATGTCGATTGTGGAAACTGGCATGTATGGCAAGGGCCTCGTGCTGGATGGAAAATGGCAATCCTGCACGGGTGATGAGTTTTTGTATCACGAGCCGTTGGTTCATCCGGCCATGCTTCAACATGGGTATGCGAAAAAAGTATTAATTTTAGGCGGCGGCGAAGGTGCGACGGCGCGTGAAGTGTTGCGCTGGAAGTCTATCGAGCGTGTGGTCATGGTCGACATCGATGGCGAAGTGGTTGAAGCCTGCAAGCAACATCTGCCAGAGATGCATCAAGGGGCGTTTGATGATCCGCGTTTTGAGGTGTGTATTGAAGACGCCCTGACCTATCTGGATCGCACCGACGAAAAATGGGACGTGATTATTTCCGATCTTTCGGACCCGATCGAAGAGGGGCCATCCTTTAAGCTGTTCACGAAAGAATATTTTAAGAAGGCGAACCGGGTGTTATCGCCCACCGGTGTATTTGTGGTCCAGGCGGGGCCAGTCTCGCCGCCGGAAATGAAGCTGCATGTACGATTGGCTTCGACGGTGAAATCGGTTTTTGAACACGTTCATTCTTATTCGTCCTATGTGCCGAGTTATGCTTCGCCGTGGGGATTTTTGTTGTGTGCCCACGAGCCGATTGAGTCCAGGCCCGACCCGGCGAACATTGATCGTGCGTTGGAAAGTAAAACGACGGGTGGTTTTACGATGTTTGATGGGATTGCACTATTGGGTATGTTGCAGCAGCCCGCGCACATTCGCCGTGCGATCGAGAAGGAAACGCAGGTGTACACGCTGGAATCGCCGCCCAAATTCTTCGGAAAAAGCAATGTTCCATCGTCAACAGCTACGATTTAGCAGGCTGTTTCGTTGATTGGAAAATCATGGCACTAGAAATGAAAACGCATTGCGAAACGTGCGACTGCAAACTGTCGCACGACGGCGAAGCTTATATCTGCACATACGAATGCACGTTCTGTAAGACATGTAGTGAAGCCAGCCAACACCGATGTCCCAATTGTCAGGGTGAGTTGGTACGCAGGCCTCGAAAATCAAATGAATAACCGCGTATTGGGCAAGGAGGGATTCGAACCCTCACGTACTTTCGTACAAGGGATTTTAAGTCCCCAGCGTCTGCCATTCCGCCACTCGCCCGTTGAAGCTATCGGGATTGATGATCA
>CBDTZI010000114.1:0-8959 GCA_965364865.1 uncultured bacterium
AAAGAGAACTTCAAGCATGGCTCGGTCGCGCGAACCCAACAGCGTGTTGCAATCCGGAGTCGCAAGCAGTCTGTTGATCTGCTCCACTTCGAGGAACTTGGGCAGGCGTTTTTCCTGCTTGGGCGTTCGTATCGAAGCGAGCGGATGGGCCTGTACAAATCCACGACGCATACAAAACTTGTAAAAGCTTCGCAGCGTTGCAAGTTTTCTTGCAATCGTGGATTTGGAGTAGTTCAGCGTTCCGAGGAACGCCAGGAACTCCTTGACCTGCTCTGGTTGTACTTCACGCAGTTTTTGTTGAACCGATGTTTCGACCATCACAGCGGTATGCGAACCGTCCGCGGATCGTTGCCCCGAAGCTGAGTGGCTTGACTTTCCAGTCATGCCCACCTTGTCGCCGACTAAAAATGCGCTGAATTGCGCCAAGTCGGCGGCGTAACACTTTGCCGTATGAGGCGAAAAGTGCCGCTCAAACTTCAGGTAGTTCAAAAACTCGTTGACTAAAGAATGTTCTGTCATGATCACTGTCACACGTCGGCGAAAACCTAACACGTCTACCTAATCATACCCCATGATCAGGAAGGGATTCCACTTCTTTTTCCTCTTTTGATAACGATATTTGGTCGAGTTCGGTCTCTAACCTTCGGCCCATTTGGTAACTTAGGACAGCTGCGTCAAACCAATCGAAGCGATTGTCCTTATCCGAGGCCATGGAAGCGAAGGCGTCGATCACTTCAGCTTCTTGTCCTGGCTGGTATCGAAACACAAATCGTTCCTCACCTTTCACCAGAGATAGTTGCCGAATCTCACTCATTTTGCCTAACCTCATATTCCGTCGTCATCATTTCGGGTGTAATGGAATCATACGACCCAGTTAATAAACTTCTTATCGTGGCGTGGCAGCAGTAACGAATATAATCCTGCTGATTGACCACAAAGCGGCGCCACCCATACGGGCTATCATCAGCGCCGCGAAACGCTGCAAATCTTTTTATGTCATCCACGATGTATCCGTGAGACGCATTAAAAACTTTTTGTCCCTGAGCAAGCAACCCGCGTATTCTTCCACGCTTCGTCGGGCCTGATGAAACCAGCCCGGCTTGTCTGGACAAAGCAATCGGATCCAACCCGCCAAACCGCATTTGCGATCTCGCTCCAAACAACTGAGCCGAGATGCCAATAGTGGGCGGATCATAAGGGTCATACTCCGTCACCGCGAAAATCAGTATCGCATCAGCGCCGAGCAACTTGATCAACTCAAGTGCGTGGGCGGGCGATTCCACTCGCGTTTGTCCCTGTGCACCCAAAACGGTCAGGACACGACTTACGGGGATCACCTTGATGCCTTCGGCATAACTGAGCTCACTGGCCATCAGGTCGGCGAAACGATTGGGATCGAAATCCAATGACCCGCTCAAATTCATCGCCGGGGCAACCGCAATCGTGGCTGGTCCTAACTGAGTGTTAAAAACAAACACGGGATCAATCCGTTTTTCGCTTTGACACCCCACCAGCAACATCAAGCTTCCCAACACTCCCAGGGATAACCATCCCCATTGACCCAACAAGCGATGTTTCGATTTATTGAAAACCATGCTGTTAGTAATTTCCGCTCGCTGAATCATTGTTTCCAAATCAAATCTTTTGATGAACTTTATGGTTTACGACCGTCACTTATGGGTTCATCGTCTAATTATCGCTCGGCCTTTCGTCACAACAGCCGAAATTATTACTCTATAGACCGTCACTCACGGTTTTGACCGTACTATTCTGCTCGCCGGTCATGCGTTGTGTTCCCGAATGATGTCGATGTTGATGGGTAATCATTTCGCCATCCACCGGAAACGCCGGGTGATCGCCTGGTGTCATCGACCAGATATTTTCATTGCCCGATCGATTGCTCGTGAAGTAAATTCTTCCGTCCAGGTCAAACGCCGGAGCAAAATTCACAGTCTGACCGTCGGTCAAACGGAACTTCCCTCGGCCATCCGCATACGTCACCCAGATGTCGAAAATGCCGTTTTCGGCATTGGTCATCGCATTCATCGTATCGGCGTTGGCCGCTACGGGGATCACAGAAGTACTCGCAAAGGCGACACGACTGCCGTCATGACTCCATGCGGGCAAAATCATCGCTTCGGTAGAACTGGCTGCGATCTCTGTTGGATATTTGGGCTCACCATTGATCATGGTCAGCGTCCAGATACTGAACCATCGGCTTCCACGTTCACGGGCACGCTGGAACACAATGGTCTCACCGTTGGGTGACCAATCCGGGAACAAGCCATAACCTATAAATTTCGAGGTTCCACCTTCCATGGCAGACGTAATCCACAATTCCCACTGACCGCCTTCGGAAGGCAGGCTGCAGTAAACCACTTCATTGCCATCGGGTGACCAGCTCGGGTGAATTTCATCCGCCATACCTCGCGTCACCTGTGCTGGAGGACCACCGCTCACACTCACAACCCAGATATCCCAGCTTCCGCTTCGATTACTGGCGAATGCGACGCGTTGACCATCCGGACTGAATACCGGCTGAATATCTGAAGCGGGATCTGAAGTGAGCTGAGTAATCGCAACACCGCCAATGGTCTTCATGTACAAATCGGATTCGAGGTGGTGGCGAGTCGAGGCAAACACCATTCGTTGGCCATGAGGATCTACGTCCACATCATAATCCGCACCCACATGCGAAACGGTGTGTCGTTCCAAGGAGACATTAGTTCGCGAATTATACGCGGTTCTTCGTCGATCGGTCGTTTCACCAAAAAGATTGATTCGACCCGTACGAGCCGCAGCCATCATCGCCCTGGCTCGTGTTGTCGAGTCGACGTTTTCGTTTCGCTTTTTGGCGAAGCGTGAACGCACGGGCGTATCATTGTATACGGGTTTATTCGATTGATTCTTCGCAAAAATGGATTTGGACAGCAGATTCGGCATAAAGGATTGTGCGCGCTGCTGCGATCGCTGGCGTTGGGGTTGCGTGTTCTGTACTTGGTGGGATTGAGGTCGAGTGTACTTTCGTGTTACACGCTGACAGCATCCGCCGACCAACACCAGGCATCCTACGATGCTCACTGATAAATGACATATCTTTGTCACTTTTGTTTTTTGATGGAGCATGGTTTGTTGCAATTCAAATGAGTTCATATTTGGCCCTGCGTGACCACCCGATGAAGGGTCTGTCACGAGTCATCCTCTCAAGGACGTGTTGACCGTTTCACCATACCCATCGGTTTATAATCGGGCCTAAAACAGTTATCACTTCTTGAATGACCATTACTCGATTGAGCGTTTCCAATCGTCAGCATTAGAGGACGTTCACTTGTCCGATAACGAAATATGTATCTATTATCGACCCTACGAATCACAGCCTTGACGTGCAAATCCGATCCAACTCGTAGAGATGCAAAACACCGTCTCCTGGATGTATTTCATCCATCTCAATCAGCGCGTAACCCTGCCGTCCGTAACCCCTCATGGATCGGTCTCTTTACACACCGAAAGAATGTTGAAAACACGGATCAAAGTGATCCATTCTACAAATGCGACCCTGATTTTTTACAAAAATCCTCAAATGGAAGAAAATATTAGTCCTGATAATACCCCTAATCAGCGCAATTTTTGCCTTTTATTATCGTAACCCCGAAAGCTAAACCCTGCCGAAACATATTAAAGTCATAGTGTTAAATAATTTATCTCTGTTATTCGCCTTACGATGATATTGCTGCTAAACTCTCACGCACGGGAGCTGACATCAGCTGGGAGCTGACGAACACATCTCCTCAATAATTTCATAGATGTAATCTGTACGGGGTACGGAGCTAAGGAAAGAAGCGCCCCCAAAGCCCTTGGTCGTACGAGTATTGGAGTTGCGCGTGATCTATGCGCGTGACGTACGTCAAAGGTATTGAAATATGGGGGTAATATCATGATTCAACGAAAAACAACTCGAAAAATTGAGTGCGTGTTGATCGACGTCAACACACAGAAGGATTTCTTTGAACGCAGAGGCGCCATGCCGGTCGCCAATGCTCGAGCGATGATCCCGGTACTTCGTAAAATCGTCGCATGGTCCAAACGAAACGGCGCTCCTGTCATTTCCTCTTTGGAATCCAACCGTCCGATCGAATTGTCCGATAGCGGCACACCCATTTGCTGTGTCGATGGAAGCGGGGGTCAATGCAAAATTGCTTTCACCATTTTTCCCAAACGGACCAATTTTGAACTTGATACCACGTTGGCCCTACCCGTGAATCCCTTCCGAAAAGTACAACAGGTCATTTTTCGTAAACGCGGCAACGATTTACTACTCAATCCCAAAGCGGATCGACTTTTTACATACCTGCCGGTGAAGGAGTACATTATTTATGGTGCCGGCCTGGAAACCGCTGTAAAATCGATCGTTCTGTCACTACTTACTCGCGAACAAAAAGTTTCCATTATCGTGGACGCCTGTGGATATTGGCATAAACGGCAAGCTCAACTGGCCATTCGCCAGCTTAACGCCAAGGGAGCAGACCTGATCACGGTAGAGGATTTACTCAGCCGCAAGCTGAATGATCGATATCGTGCCAGATATCGAAAAAATCGTGCGACCATCGCCTCGCATCATCAACCGCACACACTTAATGCCCAGGGCGTCAACGGACGAGGTGATAATGATCATGGTCATCACGATCAAAACCGGCACGATCCCGACCACAAAGGGCATATCCCCGTTAGAAAATCATCGCTATAACGATCGGTTGTCGCATCGCTCAGTGAACACTAGAATAACGCTGTCTTGATGATGATGGATCACAAGCCGATGGATTACGAACCCATACATACGGGTATAATTTAAAGATGGCGAAAAAGAAGAAACTCCCCAAGCAACTGGCAATCCTTGATGAGGATTTGTGTACCGGCTGCGACGCTTGTGTCACGGTCTGCCCGGTGGACTGCATCGATAAAATATCCGACCCCACGATTCCGGGTTACGCCATGGGAATCTGCACGATCGATCTGATCGTTTGTATTGGCTGCAAACTCTGCGCCCAGGTTTGCCCCTGGCATGTCATCACAATGGTTCCGACCGATCAGGTTCTTCAAGAACCGAAATTGGCGGCCCTGATGGAAGTATAACAACCATCCCCCAATAACAATCTGCTCAGCATTGTTGGCTTCTACAGCAAACCCTACATTACGACATTTTGATGTATCGATTTTTCGACGTTGCGTAATTTGTAAGTTGTAATTCGTAATGATTGTTATCTGCTTCTTTACCCCGATGTTCATCGAAACTAATCCGCAAGATTTTTATTATCCCTCGTGGTCATGCTGTGTTTTCGCTGGCACTTTCTCAAGCGGACCAAGAATGGCTTCAATCGCCGGTATAAATTTTTCGCCCTGAGGGTCGCGGGCACTGATTTTCCCATCTTTGTCAATCAGATACCAGGTAGGTAAACTCTTGATGTTATACAATTTGGAGGGAGAAGAATCTTTCGTGTCATCGCTCCACACATGCGTACCCGGTAATGTAACTGACTTTAAAAAACTTTTCACCTCAGAAGCGGTATCATCCAGAGATAAAGAAACCAGCTCAAATGGTTTATCCTTTAGCCGCGACACGGCGGCTTGCAAGTGAGGAATCTCACTCACGCAACCCGGTCACCAACTCGCCCAGAAATTCAACAACACCGCCTTGCCACGAAAAGAGGCTAAAGAGACCTCTTTACCTTCCAGCGTTTTCGCGGTGAACGCGGGGGCATTCATCCCAATTTGTAGATGGTCAATTTCATAGATAAAACCCTTCGCCGTTTCGATCATATCGGAATCCGCATTGGGTGTTTTCACAAATCGATGGAGAGCTTCCTTCGCTTTAACCAGATCTTTGTCGGCGAGATGAATCAACCCGATCGCCTGCAACGAAAGGAGTTTGGTTCTATCAATTTTGGTGTTGGACACGAGCTGATTGAGAGAAGATATCCATTCCTCTTTTGATCGGCTGTGCTTATAAGCGATCGGGGCGGCCTCGACGATATCCGACACATCGGGGTGGTTGGGGTAATACTCGACCACTCGTTCAAACCGATCAAGCAGATGGGGCAAATCGATATCCAACATCCATGACCACATTAAGGTTTGGATCGCCACATGAGCGCCATCCGGTGTACCCGTTGACGATTTTGCCAGCGCATCCATTTTCGTCATGATGGCCTGGCGTTTCAAAAGAACAGCGGAATTATCCGAACCATGATCCAGACCTGTGTTTTCCAGTTCGCTTTCCAGTGTGGCGAACGTGTCCTTCGTATTGGCGTTCGATGGAGAGCACCCCATCGCCACAACGACCACCACCGACGAAACCATGAATCCCATCATCAATTTCATACGACTGACACACCTACCCTTTCTTATTCGATTCAACAATCATGATACACAGTACAACTGATTCTCTATGATAACAGGAATTCACCCGACAACTATTCCCGAAAATTGCACATTACATAACATCGGACAAACATGAACGACTTAATATCCTGCGGGTAGTCCACCTTTGGCAGGATCCGACGCACCCACCCAGCCCGTTTTGGACTTCACGATAGCCTGCACCGCGCCGGTTTTACATTTCTCAGAAATCAGATGGCCTCTCCCCGCCAGACCATCCTTGATCGTCTGCGAGGGTTTTTCATTGAAATACACTTTATCCGGTCGCCATTGATGGTGAGGCCTGAGATGCGTCATCGCGCGTTCCAACGATTGATCAAAATCCATCACGCCCAACATCACATTCAGCACGGAGCTGATAATTCGCGGCCCGCCCGACGCGCCCAGGATCATAAATGGCTTGCCATTCTTCAAGACGATCGTTGGGGACATGGAAGATAACGGCCTCTTCTTTGATGCGACGGCGTTGTTGTCCGACTGGATCAGTCCATACGCGTTTGGTTTACCCGGTTCAGATACGAAATCGTCCATCTGATTGTTCAGGATCAGTCCAAATTCCCCGATCGCCACCATCGAACCAAACTCGGTGTTAATGGTTTCCGAACTCACGACCACATTCCCCCATCGATCCGCGATACAAAAATGGGAAGTGCCCGCATCATCGGGAAGAGATTTAACTCCATACATCCCGCCATCTCTGGATTGATTGGCATCGATTTTATACGCGAGCTTTGTAGCATACGCTTTGGAAATCAGGTGATTCGTGGGCACCTCAACAAAATCCGCATCCCCCAGCCATCGCGATCGATCGGCAAACGCATGTTTCATGGCTTCGATCTGGTAGTGAACCGTTTGAATGGGATCACGTTTGAACATCGCGGGTAGGTCAACGTTTTCGAGAATGTTCAATGCCTGCGCGAGTGCAATACCGCCCGATGAGGGTGGCGGCATGGAAATAATGGTGTAATCACGATAGGTCGACACAATGGGTTCACGCTCGCGAACCTGATAGCCCATCATGTCAAAACCGGAAATCATTCCATAGTTTTCATCCATGATGTTGATGATGGCCCGTGCGATCGGACCACGATAGAAAAATTCCGGTCCGAAATTGGCGATACTCCCCAACAGTCGGGCGAGGTTTGGCTGCTTGAGAGATTCACCAACCTTGAAACCCTTCCCGTTATTCAAATGTGTTTCGTAAATATACTTTCCTGTTTCTTTGAGGGCTGGATATTTGTTCATGACCTCCAAGGCTGCGTCTGCATTCTTCACATAATGCGCGTCAACCGGAAATCCTTCCTTAGCCAAATGAATCGCCGGGGCCAACGTACGCTTCAAAGTGATCGATCCCGATCCATATTTTTTCAACGCCTCACATCGACCCGCAACCAGGCCCGGCACGCCGATCGCCAGATATCCATACCGACTGGGTGGATAACTATTCGGATTTTTTTTCTTCGCCTTTACATAGGTGTCCACCCTGGCGTATTCAGGTGCCTTTTCACGAAAATCCTGAACAATCACACGACCGTCTGCAAATCGCACGATCATAAACCCGCCGCCGCCCAGTCCGGTGCTATAGGGTCGAGTCACCGCCAGGGCGAAAGAAGTGGCTACCGCAGCATCGACCGCGTTACCCCCCTCTTTGAGAATGTCTAATCCCACTTGCGACGCGAACTTTGAATCGCTGGCAACCACGCCCTTGTCTCCGCGAACGATCCACGCCGGGTCCGCAGCCAACGCCACGGAAAGTTGTGTCGCCATAACGACAATCGAAATCAGGTATTTTCTAAACATGTAAATTCTCGTTGTGCAAGATTTTAATCGTGTTGATCACAAACGAATTAATGTGTTCCGGCTGAAGCGCCTGAGAATTCCTTCTCAAGCCATTTGGCGGTTTCTTCCACGCCCGGCTCAAAGCCCCACGGGCCTCGATCAGCGTGAACCGCAATCATCCCTCTATCATCCACGACAAAAACACGATCCGGCCAGGCGTCATAACCTTTAGCAGCCGCACCATCCAATGTATCAATAATACATGGAATATCGATATTGAGTTTGGTCATACATAAATGAGCATTGCCCATACGATCCAGCATCGTCTTGGGTTGATATATTTTATTTTCGTTTTTTATCGCGATCGGCCAATCGCTATCCGCCGGATGCGCTTCTCGAATATACACCACGAAAAATTCAGCCGAATCACTATATTTTTTATACAGATCATTCAATGCGCCAACCTGACGCCGAAAGGGTGGTCATGTGTAACTTCCAAACACCAACACGACCGGCTTTTTCCCTCGAAAACTCGCCAGCTCCACCTCACGCTCACCGTCGAGTGTTTTCAATCGAAAATTCGGTGCTTTTGTGCCCACAGTCGGTGAGGTGTCAGGACGATTGAAATGTTCACGCATGATCTTTCTGACTTTTGCGTTAGGGCCACAAGATATTCCTGCCATCAACACAAATACGGCTACAAACATCAATATCGATTATCGAGACTTGCGGGTTCTCATTTTCCCAC
>CBDTZI010000115.1:0-8880 GCA_965364865.1 uncultured bacterium
GAAAAACTTGTTACGTTGCGATTGGCAATTTCGCGTACCGATTCCGGAGAAGAAAGCGGATCGAACATCGCGATGACGATCTGATCGTTTTGCAACAATTCCAGATCTTCTCGACCTTTTTCCAGATTCGCACCCAGTCCGCGAACCTGCAAGATGATATCCGCCGAGCCGAACAACACGTTTCGTGTCGTGATGATGGTCGCGCCACTATTACGATAGGCGTCGTCTGTATAGCCGGCTTCGTCACCCGCACCCGCCTGGATGGACACAATATGACCTTGCTTGATTAATGCTTTGACGGAGTCCGGGACTAAGGCGACTCGCCGTTCACCGGGGAAAGTTTCTGTGGGTACACCGATTTTCATCATTCTATCCTGAAGTTAAACGGTATTTACGTTATGTTGTGAGGTAAGCAATTTTCATACCCGTTGAACACAATAGCCTGGAAAAACATCGGCCAGCCGAAAAAACATTAGATGCGACGCAAATATCGCAGCCATATAGGCGTGCCATATATCCAGTAAAGAGCGGGGAACCTAGCAGAGATTGGCGTGAAATGCAAAAAACCCACAGGGTATTTCCTGTGGGTTTTGGAAGATTTTGAAAAAAAACGGGGTATTTGGAAATCCCGCGTGAGGGACAGGCCCATTATTTAATTTGAACACTCCCGTTATGGGTGGTTACGATGAGTTTCCCCGTACCCTTTCCGATCCTGCCCACCAGCCGGGATCGTGAAACATCACTATCCTGGATGGGCACTTTGCAACGGATTGAGCCATTATGTGTGCGACAGCGCAGGTCCGCAGAGGCGTTTTCCCCAAGCGTCAGTTCGACCCCGCCGTTATGTGTAATGACCTTACCATTGATCTCGCCGCATTCTGACAAATCCGCGACGACCCGCCCGTTATGTGTGATCATCGTCATGTCCTGGCCGCTGAATGTGATATTGATTCGCCCGTTGTGGGTTTCTGCGTAAAGCATCTGTCCGGAGGACTGGGAAGAAATCGATCCGTTGTGTGTTTCGAGTTTGACGTTTCCTTGTACGCCGCTCAACTCAACGCTGCCATTGTGGCTTTGGGCGTCGAAATCGATGTCCTGCGGTGCTTTGATTTCAAAGTTGACCGTCGCCCGCCAGGTGAGGTGTTTGTGGCCATCCCAGCGCCATCCAATTTTTTGCAGGCCATCGTCTGTTTTTTCGACGTAAACCAGAATCGCATCCATCGCATCTTCTGCATCGCTGATGGTTAATCCACCGGCTTTTTTGGTGGCGATGACGTAAGCGTCTGGAGATTGTCGATCCTGACCCTCAAACTGAATACCGCCGTTATGAGTGCGAACTTGGAGTGCATCCAGGCCGGTCGTATTCAGTGTGATGCGTTCAGTTTCGGTTTCGGTCCAGACAGCTGGTCCGATGGTGAGTCCCCAGCTGTGGGCGCTAATGATACAGCCCACGTTGGTCAGCGCGATTGCGCCGACCACAAGTAACGATAATTTCTGTGCATGTTTCATGATGGTCTCCAAGTTTTCATTTTGACTTAACGCAGCTGCAAACGGGAGCCACAGGTCCCGATGAGTCGGGACCTGCGATCCACGACGCAGATTCCTCTACTACAGATATGCCGATATTCGCAAATTCCCCTCGCATATTCCACCCTCATATTGAAAACCGCACAATTTTTTACGTTTCAAACGGACTCGTGCATCTTTCATCGTTGGATGTTTCGTTGATGGAGACGGTCAATCCGCCGTAATTTCGTATGATTTACACCCGGCTCACGCCCGTAATTTCGGCGGGTCTTGCCGATCGGGGTGCAGCTTGTGCGCGTCGATCGACCGGAAAAATTCGCTCAAAATCACAAAATCCACAATGTGGATATTCTATAACCTATTGTAAACAAACAGTTTATACGCTTTATTCGCCATTTCTCAGGTTTCCACTTTCTACTCTGGCACAGCGGTTGAAATAGGGACCAGCTCACGCACCGGTGTGTGGTGCGCAATAGGACCTGGAATTGGATATGCGTTCAACCAAAAAAATAGATGAAATTCTCCCGACTCAGCCGGTTCAACTGATCAAGTTGAATGCGGACGAGCTGGGCAAACTCATCAAGGCCAAAGCGCTGCAAGCGGCGGCAATGCACTTCGCGGCGTACGGCATGAGTGCTCAGGTCGATTCGCAACTATCCCACAGCCACAACGACAACGACTTGGGACCTGGCGAGATGGAGGATCCGTCATGAGTACATACGGTATCTGGCTATCGGCGGCGGGGATGAAGGTGAACGAACATCGTCAAAATATCCTGGCGAACAATATGGCCAACGTCAACACGGCTGGTTTTAAGCAGGACCTGGCCATCATTCGTCAGCGACCGCTGGAAAGTCAATCGAATCTCAACGGCTTCAATTATGTACACCCCGTGATGGATGGCCTGGCGGGCGGTGTGGATGTCAGACCTTCCCAATACAAATTTGAGCAGGGTCATATTGAACACACCGGTCGACCCCTGGACCTCGCGGTGGATGGCGAGGGGTTTTTGATGGTCAGCGACGGCAACCAGACACGCTACACACGAAACGGAAAACTGACCATCAATACCGACGGGTTTCTCGTGTTATCCTCCGGGCAGGGTCGCTGGAAAGTGTTGGATAATGTTGAATCACCCATCCAGATTGATAAACGACAAGGTGACATCAGCATAGCATCGAACGGAACCATCAATCAGGGCGAAAACCTGGTTGGTACGCTGGGACTACGAACCACAGAGCATAAACAATTGCTTCGCAAAGCCGGTGAAACTTTGTTCGACGCCGGAAATTTGAAGATGGAGGAAGCCGGCGGTCGTTTTCACGTCGGCGCTTTCGAGCGGTCGAACTTTGACATTATGAAGGGGCTGGCTTCCATGATCGAAGCCTCTCGTTCTTATGAAATGAACGCCAATCTGATTCGTTTACAGGACCAGGCCACCGCACAAGCGGTGAATACGGTCGGTCGATTGGCGTAAGGGTCGGTGAAAGGCAGAAGAATTTTTGAAAGTGTAATTTATGGCCATCATGGCATTACATGCAGCGGCTTCGGGAATGCGGGCGCTCGACGAAAAACTTAACGTCGTAGCCAACAACCTCGCCAACATCAACACGCACGGGTTTAAGCGTTCGCGCGTGAACTTCGAAGACCTGCTTTATCAGGTCCGGCGCGAGCCGGGTATCCCCAACGCCGATGATGAACCCATTCCTCACGGCATTATGGTGGGTACAGGTGTAAAAGTTTCCGGTACGCAATTGAATTTTGAACATGGTTCGGTCGACAGCACGAATCAGCCTTTTGACTGGCAAATCGAGGGCGAAGGATTTTTTCAGGTTCGTACGATTCAAGACGGCACCGAAATTATTGCGTACACACGAGCTGGCAACTTTGCCAAGAACGCGGAAGGCAATGTGGTCTTAGCCAACAGTGGCGGCGCCATATTGGATCCGCCCATCAGCATCCCGGAGGATGCCATCACAACCAATGTCACATCAGATGGAGAGGTCAGCGTCAGGCAACAGGGTGCGAACACACTGAACACGATTGGTCAGATTGAACTGGCTCGTTTTATCAACCCCGAAGGTCTTAAGCAGATCGGGCGGAATTTATATATTGAAACAGACGCTTCGGGTACGCCTGTAACTGGTATAGCACAAACCGACGGCATGGGTGCGATCAATCAAGGTGCCCTGGAGATGAGTAACGTAGATCCGGTTCGTGAATTGATCGATTTGATCACCACGCAGCGGGCCTTCGAGCTTAACAGTCAATCAATCAAGAGCGCCGACGAATCGCTCCAGACCGTTTCTAACTTGAGAAGGTTCTAACGAATTAACATGAGGTAACTTTTAGTCATCGTCAGTATGTGGGAATCGGATGGGTTTTTCATCCGTTCTCCAGCAGGAAGCAAACATGAATCGCAAGGATTGCGAAATTAAAAACACCTTCAGCCGACGGAACCCATCCACTTCGTCGTCACACCCCTTCTACGTTGTGATCCTTTCGATCGTTGTGATGACCCTTACGAATAATGAATCGCAAGCAGGTAGCGTACGCGTTTGGCCTACTGCAGTGGTTGTGGGGGATACGATCCGTCTGGATGATCTTTGCGAATTAAAAGGATTCGACAGCGAAACCGAAAAAATAATTGCGGCTTTAAGCATCACCACCTCACCGCTACCGGGTGGATCGCGCATCATTCATCTTGAAATGATCCGAGCTACGCTGGCGACAAACAACATCAACATGGCCACCGTGAGTCTTAAGGGTGCGACGAACTGCGAGGTGTCCAGGCCGGGCTCGATCCAACCGGCGATGAACCAGGCGGCTCCGTCGAAAAACACACAATCAAAAAGTGGATCATCGAAGAAAAGTAAAAATCCACAATATCGTCAGTCTACGGGCACCATGAAGAATATCCCTTCAAAGATAGAGGCATCCGTTACAGAGGTTACTTTGCGGCAAGCCGTCGTAGACTTTTTTAACCTTGAATTGAAGCGGTATCATGGGCGAGCGGAGGTCATTTTTGATCACACGTCGGAGCAAGTGCTCGATTTGTCCGGTCCGCAATACACGTTTCATGTTCGCAGGCGACAAAATCATCCGCTGGGATTGATCCCACTGGAAGTGGATGTGTTGTCCGACGCCAGAACGGTTCAAACTGTACCGCTTGTTGTGCAGGTCACGATGGTTCGACCCGGGTTGGTCGCGCGACGCGCCATTAATCAGGGAGCGACCATTCAACAAACGGACATTGATGTGATTCCACTTACGTTTACGAAAATCGACAAGCTGGGTATGAGCAATCCCGCTTACGCCATCGGTCAGCGTGCGAAAAAATTTCAAGCGGCGGGCAGTATCATTCAGGAATCGGATATCGAATCGGTACCGCTTGTGGTACGCGGTCAACTGGTGACGTTGACGTCCATTGCGGGTTCCGTCCGCATTGTGACGACCGCCAAGGCTACGGCGGATGGATTACTCGGCGACCTGGTTACGGTTCGAGCGGCAGACAACAAACGTGTGGAATTTGATGCCGTGGTCACCGGGCCGGGCAAGGTGCAAATCGGACACGGTGAAGTTCAACCGGCACCTACGATTCGTGTAGCGGGAGGTCAGTGATGATGAATCGCACAATGTTCATAGGAAGTTTGATCTTTGTATCGATGTTCGCGACGGATGTTGTTGCGCAAAAATCCTCGATCGGATCAAAAGCAAGATTGGAGCAGGCCAACCGAAAGGCCAAGAATTTAACGCGCGAAAAGCCGTCTCAACCGAGCAACGCCGTTTACCTGCAACATTCCTGGATTTCAGAGCCGCCGCCCAAACCCAAAACATTTGCTCCCGGCGATCTGCTTACTGTGATTATTCGAGAACGCCGCAAGTGGAAAGCGGATGCGGACCTGGAAACGAAAAAAGAATTTGATCTGACTTCTGAGATCGCCGCGTTTTTTAAGTTGACCGGCGGCGGTGTGGGTGCGTCTCCGCTTCGTCGAGGCAAACCCAAACTCGACTTGACGATGGAACAGGAATTCAAAGGGGAAGGCGACGCCTCACGTAAGGACAGCCTGACCACGAGGCTTACGACGAAAATTATCGACGTGAAACCTAATGGGTTGTTAGTGTTTGAAGGGCGGGCAAAAATTACGCACGACGACGAAGTGAGCATCATCACCATTACCGGAACCTGCCGCAAAGAGGACGTGACCGCCGACAACAGCGTGCTGAGTACGCAGGTTGCGGACAAGGAAATCAAAATCGATAACCAAGGTGCGCTTCGCGCGGCTTCGAGTCGAGGATGGATACCCAAGATATTGGATTTAATAAAACCGTTTTAGGTGAACCGTGACCGTGAATAATAAATATGATTTTAAGGGTAAACGCTTGATCAAACACAGCATGATTGTGTTGGCTTGTTTGTTTGGTTTAACCTCGTCCGCGTTGAGTCAGATTCCCACCGCTCGGGTGGGTGATGTGACCCGGCTTCAAGGACAGGGCGTGAATGTGCTCTTGGGATACGGGCTGGTGACGGGATTAAACGGAACCGGAGACGGTGCCAAGTCTCGACAAACGATGAATGCGCTGGCGTCGGTCATGCGGCGGTTTGGTGCCAGTGTCGAATCTCTCAGTGATCTTGCTTCCGCCAACAACGCAGCCATTGTCATGATTCAAACGACGATTCCGGATCACGGCGCACGAGAAGGAGATCAGTTGGACGTGCGGGTGACTGCGGTGGCGGCCAAAAGTCTGGAAGGCGGGCAGTTGTTGACTACCCCTTTGATCTATAACGACAGCACCGTAGATGGCCTCTTTGCATTTGCACAAGGTCGCATCGCCATCGACAAAGAAATTCCAACCACCGGCGTAATTCGAGGCGGTGCACGAGTAGAGCGAGACGTATTTATGAATGTCGTGGCTTCCGGCGCTTTGCTTCGATCATCCGGTATATCCAGCCCCTGGATTCAATCCGATCTCACCTACATCACACTGGTGTTGGATGAAACACACGCGGGCTGGTCGATGGCGGCTGCAATCGCTCAGGCGGTGGATAAGGAATTGGGCATTTCTGTGGATGTCGATCGTGTGGCTCTTGCGATTGACAGCAAAAATGTGGTCGTACTGTTACCTCAACATCAACGTGGTGACCCGGCTTCGTGGATTAGAGACGTCGAAAGAACTCCTATACTCATGGAATCCAACGAGGCACGGGTGACCATTAATCGAACAGCTGGCACCATCGTGATTACGGGTGACACTAAGTTGTCTCCCGTTGTGGTCTCGCAGCAGGGTCTGACGGTGACCGTGTTTAATCCCCTGCCTGATGGCAGCGTTCCGCTGGCACGCGTGGATACACAAAATTTTGTAGCGATGGATGTGCAAACCAAGCGCGCCCCCAATGTGCGTGATCTTCTCGAAGCGTTGAACCGCTTAAAAGTTCCGTTTGAAGATCGCGTTTCGATTTTGGAAGAAATTCATCGTGCGGGCAAACTGCACGCCAAAATGATGTACGAAGGATAAGCATGGAAATAAACAGTGTAAGTCAAAATTCGGCGATGCCGGAGCACCTCAAGCCGCTGCAGGAAGCGGTGGGCAAAGTGGTCGGAATCACTTTCTTTGGTGAGATGCTTAAGAGCATGCGCCAAAGCAAAATCAACGGCACGATCGGGCACGGCGGTCGCGGCGAAGAGGTTTTTGCGGAGCAGTTGCATGGTTTTTACGCGGAACAATTGGGTAATGCCACTGGCAAAGGCCAGCTGGGTGAAGCGATTTTCCAGCGCCTGTCCAAACAGCAAACACTGATTCATCAGGCGAACCCGCATCCATCGATCGATGCGAACATACCGCTGGTGAGTGTCACAAAATAAACGAAAGGTGTAGTCATGCGGACAACACAACAATCAAAACGACTCAGAGACCTGATTCAATTGCTCGAACAGACGCGCGATTTGTATTGCCAGTTGCTCGACGCGGTGCAGGCGAAAGTTCACGCAATGAAACGAGCCGATCTGCATGACATGCGCGAACAGACGCAAAAAGAACATGCATTGGCCAAGCGTTTGCATGAACGCGAAGGATTGCGCGGACAATTGATGGAGCTGATCGGGTTGGAGATGAACCTCTCCGCTCGCGAAGCGCGTAGTCTGGCGTTGACGCAACTGGCCACACGATTGCCGCAAGGTCAGGCGGATCAGTTGAATGAAATAGCCAGCAGGCTTCGCAGCACGGTGTCGCAGGTCGCACATGCGAATCGAGTGGCTGGAGTGACTTCGCGCGAAGTGTTGAACCATTTGAAATGGGTATTAGATTCGGTCAAACCCCAGGACGATCAACCGTCGGGGTATACGGGTACCGGGTCAGTGGTTACGTCGAATGAGACGAAAATTTTTGAAACCGTTGGATGAGTAGATCATGGGACTCTTAAATTCAGCTCTGCATATCGGTCGTAGCGCCATCTTGAGTTATCAGGGTGCGCTGCAGGCGATCGGTAACAACATCAGCAACGTGGGTAGCCCCGATCACACGCGCCGAACGATCGATCTCGATCCCATGCAAGGCCCGATGATCGCTGGCGGATTGCATCCCGGTGCGGGTGTGGCGCTGACTAACATTCAAAGAAACATTGACGAGTCATTAGAGTCCAGAGTTCGACTTGCTATTGGCGCTCAACAGATGGCCGACACCCGTCAGCTTTCGTTTGCGCAACTCGAAGCCCTGTTTACGGATATTAGCGGGACCGGTGTTTCATCGAGAATGCTGGAATTTTTCCACGGCTTTGATGAGCTGCAAAACAACCCCGAAGACAACGCCATTCGTGATTTAACCCTCACCAGTGGAACGCTTTTGGCGCAGGCGCTACAGGAAACCAGAACACAAATCGCCGCCCTGGGTCAGGATATCGACGAACAGATCGAAAATATTGTGTTGCATGCGGATGAGCTCGCTCATTCCATTGCAAGATTGAATTCAGAAATTACGACGACGGAGACCGGTCGTAGAGGCCAGGCCAACGGCCTGCGCGATCAACGCGATGGATTACTCCGAGAACTCAGTACACTGTTTGACGTTACGATTCGCGAACAATCCAACGGCGCGATGAATGTTTACGTGGGTAACGAAGCCTTGATTCAAGGTGACGTTACACGCGGACTGATGGCGGTCGAACAATCCGACGGCGAATTTACACGAACCACCATACGCTTTGCGGATACGAATCAACAGATCAGCATTCGCGGCGGACGATTGGCCGGGTTGATCACCAGTCGAGAGGATGTTGCCTTCAGTCAGATTGATGCGATTGATCGAATGGCGGCGGCGGTAATCAGTGATGTTAACCGGTTGCACGCGGATGGCCAG
>CBDTZI010000116.1:0-8853 GCA_965364865.1 uncultured bacterium
TTTTAACCGCGTTGCGCGCCGGCGCCAGCGATGTACACATCGAACCCGATCGAGATGGAACACACATTCGTTATCGTGTGGATGGTCACCTGAGAGAAATGCTGAATCCGCCAAGAGGGATGCACGCGTCCATCATTTCGCGCGTCAAAGTAATCGGAAAAATGGATATCGCTGAAAAGCGATTACCCCAGGAAGGCCGGGTACACCTGGTCGCCGATGGCAAGGAAATCGATATACGGGTCTCATCCATGCCCACCATTCTGGGTGAAAAAATCGTATTGCGAATTCTCGATAAAAACAATCTCAGTTTTGAATTGAGCTCACTCGGGGTCAGTGATCAGGATCGAACAGCCGTTGAGGCGATGATCAAAAATCCTTATGGACTCTTGCTGGTGACCGGCCCCACGGGGAGCGGTAAAACCACCACACTCTATTCCGCACTGGATTTGCTGCGCAACGAGGCCACCAATATCGTCACCATTGAAGACCCGGTCGAGTATCAACTCCCATTGGTCAACCAGATCCAGGTTTCCGAGCAGATTGATATGACATTTGTTCGCGCGTTGCGATCCGTTCTTCGTCAGGATCCAGATGTGATCATGGTGGGTGAAATTAGAGATCAAAACACCGCCCAGGTCGCGGTCCAGGCCGCGTTGACCGGCCACCTTGTTTTATCCACGCTTCACACCAACGATTGCCCGGGTGCGGTTATGCGTTTACTGGACATGGGCATTGAGCCTTACCTTTTGAGTTCTGCCGTCATTGGTTTTATCGCACAACGATTGGCGAGAACGATTTGTTCATCCTGCAAAACATCTTACTACCCTCCCCCTAATTTATTACGAAGCGTGGGATGGGAACATCGAACGAACCAGTTGTTTCAAAAAGGAGAGGGATGTCGGGAATGCAACAACACCGGTTTTCGTGGACGGATTGGAATTTTTGAAGTGATGATCATGGACACCGAACTCAAACGCATGATTCAAAATAACACCACAGAAACAGACATACGCATTTATCTCGCTCAAAGTGGTTGGCGCCCCTTGCGTGCCAAAGCGCTGGACCTGGTGGAACACGGTGAGTCCACACTCGAAGAAGTACTCCGTGTCACGCGTTCTGAAAGTGTCGATGTGGGTGATCCCACAGGGAAAGGATATGAAAATCTGGAATTGTAGCTGTAGAACGATTTTATTTGAATGTTTCTTCATGTAAGAATACATAACCCCTCATTCGTGAGTAGCCTAATGATTTTGACGTACGATGCCATAGATGCTTCGGGAACCATGAAGCGTGATCAAATCGAAGCGCAAAGCGAAAGCGCCGCGGTGGAACAACTGCGCCGTGATGGCCTCTTTGTAACCAGCATCCAACATTCCACGCCGCCATCCATCTCGACCCAGCTGGCGACCGCCGCCAGTGTCGGTCGCCTTCCGTTGAAAGTGCTCGTGATGTTTACCCGGCAAATGGCTATGCTCCTTCGTTCCGGCAGCGGCGTGGTTCCGGCTATCAAAGCCTTGAAACGTCAGATGAAAAATCCAAAACATATCTATGTCTTGAATGATCTCATCGAGGAACTGGAAGATGGCTCTACCCTGACCGACGCCATCCGTCGCCATCCAAAATCTTTCGACTCGGTGTATTGTGCGATTATTTCAGCGGGCGAAGCCAGCGGTGCGCTGGAGACCATGTTTGATCGATTGGCATTAATCGTTGGCAAAAGACGCGCCATGCAGAAAAAAGTGATCGCGGCGTTAACGTACCCTGCCCTGCTCATCACCATGAGTGGAAATATTTTTCTAGTAATCTTACTTTTTGTATTGCCTCGATTTAACGACATGTTCGTCCAGCTCAATATCGACCCGCCCACCAGTACAAAAGTGCTGCTCGCTACGGGCACCTTTTTGAAAGGGTATTGGCCCGCCATACTTTTTGTCTGCCTGGCCTCCATCGCCGGTGTCATAGGTATGTCCATGAGCGTGAAAGGTCGACAATGGATCAGTGACATGCAAACATCGATACCACTGATCGGTCGGCTCCGCAGCCGATTGATTCAGGGGCAAATGTTCAGGACGATGGGTATGCTTCTGGAAAGCCGTGTTGACATCATCGACACGATTGTGCTGACGCGCGGTTCGACCAACAATTATCGATTTCAAAAATTGTTTGATCGACTGGAACAAGGGGTTACATCAGGTGGTCAACTCAGTACGGCGTTTGAACAGTCGGGGTTGATTGACCCCGCGATCGCCCAGGCGATTCACACCGGCGAAGAAAGTGGTCACCTCGGGGAATCGATGACATTTTGTGCCGACACGCTGGATGAAACCAACGACGAACTGGTCACGGTCACGATGAGGCTGATTGAACCCCTCATTCTGATCTGTATGGGATTTTTCGTGGGTGGCGTTGCGATATCTCTGTTTATGCCGCTGTTTGATATGACGTCGGCGATTCAATAAAAGAAAGTATTTTCATGATTACGCTCAGCAACCTCATTCAAAAACATTGTCCCATCGGACTGGATGTCGGAACATCCGGCATACGGGCGGTACAAATTGAAACGTCCGCAGAGCAATTCATCCTGTCCAAGATGATGGATATGGAACGTGCGCCTCAAGATCAATTTGACAACGATACCCTCCCAGAACGTATTCAGAATTGCCTCCAACTCGGGGAATTCGCGGGTCGAAATATCATTACCACACCCTTTGAATCCAACGTGGAATATTTTACGTTAGAATTGCCCGAAACGCTGTTTTCCCAATCTTCCGAGAATGTAGAGAAAGCCATACGATGGGAAGTGGGCAGGCTATGCAACGACCCCATAGATAACATCACGACAGCCTACTGGAAACTGCCGCCCTCAACCATGCTGCACCACAATACCATCGGCATCGCCATTCAATCGGACGCGGTGATTCGCACGCTGGATCATTGCTCGTCGATCGGCTTACAGTGCTCGTGCGTAGATACTTCTACGACAGCACTGTGTCGCCTGGGGTCGGTGCTCAACGATTGGCCGATGGATTCGATCTGGGGGATACTCGATATCGGTTATCATCAGAGTCATCTGATCATTTGTGTGAACCGCACACCGGTATTGGTCAGAAAAGCGGGGATGGGGTCGCACACATGGACACAACGAATCGCAGAATCGCTGGCCGTCGGCGAAAACACAGCAGAAATCCACAAAAAGGAGCATGGCTTAACCTTATCGGCATCGGCGAAAACCAATAATGTCGAAAGCGAACTGGGATTAATGTTGATGGGTCTTCTTAAGAGCGATCTCAACGAACTCGCCGCGGAGATCAAACGATCCTATGAATACATACTCAGCTGTTACCCCAATTATCGTGCATCAGACCTGATCATGGTGGGTAACGGGTCAAAACTGAATCAGTTACCGGAATTTCTAAGCAGCGCATTGGGCATTACTGCCAAGCGCGCCTCAAGCTATCTAAACCAACATGGTTGTCGATTACAAATGCCGGAAGGACAGGAATCGTTGCTGGATGCACTTGGCAAAGCCACCGGATTAGCGATGGGAAATGGATAACAGAATGATCAACATCAATCTCATCCCCCAATCCGTGCAGCACGAACATCGCAGAAAAATACATCTGAAACGGTGGATCATCGCTAGCGTCTGTGCTACGGCCTTGATCACATTGCCGTGGTGCTACGACTGGATCAATCAGGCGAAAATCGAATCGTTCACGAAAGATAACCAGATCACCTCCACGTTACTTCAAGAAGTCGAATCACAATTACAAATACTTACACAGAACGTGCAAGAGGCCGAGATCAAACTTCAACGCGCAAATGCGTTACGTCAGAAGCGGGCGTGGTCGGGTTTGATCACCTTGATCGCACAAGCGTTACCCGCACAAAGCTGGGTTATCTCCATCGCAACGATACCAGAGATGCCGACCGGCTCCCCACCGCGTGTGGTCAGAATCGTGTCACAATCTACAACCACGTCCAAAACACCTCCCGTTACGATGGAAGTTCCACGCAAGCTCAAACTCATCGGATATGCAGTTGACGCATCCGAACCCATGCTGTTTGTGGCAAACCTGAAGTCGTTCGGCGTTTTTAACCGTGTCACGCTCCTGCGCTCCTACCTTGAAGCAGTGGAAGATGACAAATACTTTCGATTCGAATTGATTTGCGAGTGGTAAAATGAATCCAAACAAACAATGGTCATTGCTGGTGATTGATCTCACGGGAAGCGCTCTTGTGGTGATGTGCTTCCTGGGTATCCTCTGGTTTACGACGATTCGGGCGAGCCAACATTCGTACGAAATATCAAAACTGACCAATATTCACAACTCTATAAATCAACAACTGGCACATACCCAGAATCAGTGCGAACAGATGCGGCTGCAATTGTCATCCATCGAAAGTGACACAAACATCACCGGCAATTTGCCGGAATCTCCCCCGGTCGAAAATTATTTTCAAACTCTTTCACTTTTGGCAAACAAACATGAGCTTCGTGTACTCCGACATCACCCGTTGACGGAAAGAAATTATTCTGACCTCAACGAACAGCGTTTTTTGTATGAAGTTTCAGGAACACTCCCCCATCTCGTGCAATTTTTCGAGGCGGTCGAAAGCACCGATTATTGGGCAGACATCAGTTATCTAAAGATTGACCAGGGCCGTGGAATGTATCGGAGTGTATCGAAACAGCGCGTTGCCATGTTGACCATCAGTATGTTTTCATCCACCAACTCCAGTAAAGATAATACCGATTCATAAAAGAACGCCATGACAAAAAAACGAAAACATCTATACGCCGTCATTTTGATCCTGGGAGTAATCGTGATCGCCCTGGACCGAGTCTCTCAGAACCCCACCATCTCCGCGCCTGCGACAGCGGTGGCTGCGAGTGCGAATCACCCCAACAGCCCTCAAGACAGCGTCACGCCCAACCACACCAACTTCTCCATCCCAGAAATGCCCTTCCCTGAAAATCTTCCACCGTTCGATAACCATTTCGCCCTGCGTGATATATTCGTCCCGCCCCTGGCGAGATCGAAAGCGAACCTCTCAAACGACGACGCCGATAACGGTCGTTCCGATAGAGACCGCCACGCCGGTCCCCTTAGGAGTGACGTATTTTCGTCACACCACAGTTTGAATGCAATCCTTAACGGACCACGTCTCAAAATAGCCGTCATTGATGAACAGTGGGTCCATGTGGGTGACATATTGGACGGTTGCAAGCTCCAAAAAATAGAAGGGATCTCGGCTATTTTTTCTTGCCCTGATGGAAGTGCCATTTTAAATCTTATGTCCGCAGACTCTTCTATTCCAGACTAAAGTAGCCTCTAGAGAAAAACGATAAACCAATACGTTTGTGTTGTGGAAAACACTTCACTTCAATCTTGGCGTTGATTCATGTTAAACATGTGGTTCGGTATGAGAGTTAAAATAATGAAAGTTAAACAAAACAGCAAAGGTTTTAGTCTTGTAGAATTGGTGATTGTCGTCGTGATCATCGGCGTTATCGCCGCCATCGCCGTTCCGCGAATCAGTCGCGGTGCCCGGGGTGCCAGCGAGTCGGCCATTCGCGCAGACTTGGCTGCCCTTCGTGCTTCTGTTGACTTGTACGCCGCCGAGCACAACGGCATTTTCCCCACGGTCGCGAGCCTCGAAGCACAACTGACGACCTTCACCGACAGTTTGGGCGGAACCTCTGTCACCAAAGATACAGTCTATAAATATGGACCGTATTTACGCTCACTGCCAGGTCTACCCATTGCTGGTACCGGTGGCATCACAGGTGGTGCACAGGGTGACAGTATTGTAGCGGCAGCGGATGCAGCTGGAGTAGGCTGGATATACAACGAAGTCATCGGCGAAATGACCGCAAACACAGGAACCGCTATGGATGAAGGTGGCGTTCTCTACACCGATTACTAGGGTCTGGAATTAGGTGACGGTGAAGGACATCCACGAGGATTGATCATCACCGCTCCATACTCAAGGATGTATATATCCTTCGTCCGATATTCGCATAAGCGGACCCCTGAACACCGAATCCATTAATAATAACAATACGTACTTCGGCCGTGTGATAATATCCACAATTATCACGCGGTCGTTTTTTTCATGTCAACCCCATGATATCGTAATCTAAATATGGAGTGTTGCGCTCAGACTGTAGCTCATTAACAAAAGGAGGCCGGAAAGGGATACCATGGTTCGCATTCGTAACAAAGAATTTACAACATCATGCAAAACTGCTTTTTCATTAGTCGAGCTGGTGATCGTGGTAGTCATTATTGGCGTCCTCTCTGCGATTGCCGTCCCTCGCATTTCTCACGCCGCGTCCAGTGCTTCCGCTACGGCATTGGAAGCCACGATTACCAATGTCCGAAAAGCGATTGATCGATATTACGCCGAACATGGTCTATTTCCGGGTTACGATCCTTCCACCCAGTCTGCCAACCATGCTTCCTTTATCGAACAGCTTGTTCTTTACTCGGATGATTCGGGATATACAAACTCGACCTACACCAAAAGGTATAAATATGGGCCGTATATTCGCAACCCGTTCCCCAAAAACCCCTTTAATGATAGCAATAAGGTTTTTGTAAAAGCCACTCCCGGCAGTGCCAATCCTGTAGGGGATACTTATGGCTGGGCCGCGGTTCTTTCAACCGGCGATTTTGGCATCGTCGCTACAGATCAACAACTGGCCGACGTAGGTATTTTGGATGCCAAACGTAAACAGGATATACGACAATACTAAACAAACGATGTCAGGATTCAGACCATGATCGTGATACATCATTCAATCGAAAACGATCCTCACGGACGACGATGCACGGCGTTTACCTTGGTGGAAATGGTCGTGGTGGTTGTGATCACGGGCATTTTTGCGGGTGTAACGATTCCGCGATTTTCGTCATTCATCTCCACGCAACGCGCAGAAGCCTCCGTCCGAAAAATAATGATAGACTTGGAGTATGCAAAAAATCGAGCAAAAAACTCGAGTCAGTCACGAACCGTAGAATTTAATATCCCCAATAACACCTACCGCATTATTGGCGAATCGGATATTGATCATCCATCCGCACCTTATCAGGTTTTGCTGTCCGACCCTCCGTATCATGCTCAATTGGTGTCTGTCGATTTTAATTCGACGACCAAAGTTGTTTATGATGGTTATGGCGTGCCCAATTACAATGGAACCATCGTGATCATCGTGGGAACCATCACTGAAATCATTTACGTCAACAAGCCGGATAGCGCAGTTTTACAGGGAGGTGAGTTATAACATGACACGACAACACCCACACAATCGCAGAGGCATGACGCTGGTCGAACTTCTACTGACCATATCGATTACGGTCGTCTTGTTCGGAGGAATCGCTTCGGCGGTATTATTGGCGTCACATGCGCTACCCAAGGATGACGACGCCTTCGTCGCCATCACGAATGGAGCAACGATCTCCGAACAGATATCTTCTGAACTATTCAGTGCGATCACCGTGACGGAACGAACACCAATCGCCATCACATTCACAACCGCGGATCGCAATCAGGACACTAACCCCGAAACCATTCGATACGCATGGTCCGGTGTACCCGGCGACCCACTCACTCGCAAGTACAACACCTATCCCGCCAAAACGGTAAAGGCGAAAGTATATGATTTTAATTTGAATTACAACGTTGATATTTCAAGCCAGGTAATCACGCATGAAGCCACCGTCTATGGCACGAATCAACTACTGGCTTCCTTTGAAAGCTGGCCGAGTGTTGCCGCGGATGTAAGCAACCAACAGATCACTTCCATTTTGTGGGCATCGCAATATTTTGAAACCATCACACCGCCCGAAGCAACAACGCTAAAGATCACCAGCGCCAAGGTCAAATTAGTATCATTTGTACAACCCTCTTCAGCCATCACACTCGGCATTCACCGCTCTACATTAGACGGTTCGTTTGCCCCCGATGCAACAGCCATCGGCAGCGAAGCGATCGTTCCAGAAAACGTATTGGATTTCAGTGCAATATGGATAACGGCCACATTTCCTGACACTGTTGTCCTAGATCCCCAACGAACAGATTACTGCCTGGTCATGAAAGGATTAAGCACGAACTCGGTTTACACCGAATATCTTTTTCACCGTAATGCACCGGTGAACGGAACCGCTATGAAATGGTCGATTGATTCCGGTGCTACCTGGTTACCCATTGAAAGAGACATCGACAAGCAGGATATTGAATTTTTCGTGTATGGCGCTTTTGGCACAATCTCCACGGTTACCGATTCGGTCGACCGATACTTCCTGAAATCCATCGAATTATCTCTGCAATTAACCAATGATCCAACGACAAACGTCATGACGCATGTACAGATTCTTAATACGCCGGAGGTGACACCGTGACCCACCGTACTGGAAAAACTTGTACTGCTAATCATCGCTCATGGCGCGGCGGACCGCGACACCGAGCCATGTCCATGGTTGAAATTACCTTTTCAATTTTGCTGGTGGGTGGATTGATGGTGGCGGCATTGAACACGCTCAGCACGGCCGTACACGCACGACAATTCACCAGCAACCACAGTATCAGTTATTTACTCGCTCAGGATTTAATGACCGAAATCCTTAAACAGCAATACCGTGAAAACAGTGAAATGGTCACCTTTGGCCGAGAGATTGGCGAATCAGACGGCACGCGATTACATTTTGACGATGTAGATGATTACAACAATTGGTCGGCGTCACCACCGCAAACCAAGAATGGTACGGTCTTACCCAATCTGACCGGATGGCAAAGCAATGTATCTGTGACCTATGTGACCGCCGACGACTTAACCAAATCGTCGAT
>CBDTZI010000117.1:0-8846 GCA_965364865.1 uncultured bacterium
CTGCAAGTAGGATTCTAACTGTTGTGGGTTTTGGCTCACGGTGGTTTTTATTATATCCCTGTTGATCGGAATTCTGATCCCTTCGGTCAGTGCAGCCAGAACCGCCGCCAAAAAGCAGGTCACCAAAAAAGCGATCTCTTCCATCGAGGTTGGCCTGGAATTATTCAAAGGTGATAACGGGAAGCAATTTTCACGCACCAACGGCTATCCACCCTCCTTCGCTCACCCACCAATCCCGGGTGCCGATTTTGATGCCCATCTGGGTGAGTTCCCCTTTACCGATCCCAAAGTCAAAGCCTACGGGGCGCATTGGCTGCCCGCCATGCTCATCGGACCAGACGCCAACGGGTACATCAGCCGAAAAGTCATCTCCAAGAAAAACGATACCCATAAAAAACCGGAAATGTGGTATACCCCCGACCCCTACGAAGACGGCTCCTCGATTGAGCGAAGCTCGTTATACATCGACCCGGGCAACACCCGAATGCTTAACACACGAGACCTTCCCGGAAGAGAAAACAGAGAATTTTTTCCCGATTGGAGTGACAGCTACACTACACCCAATATCGAATCGCTGCCCGTGATTGTTGACGGATTTGATCAGCCGATTCTCTACTACGTCGCCAATCGACATGGCAAAAAAACAAACATGCTGGAAGACAAACACAAAACCACCAACGATTATGATGATAACGCCGCCCAGCAAAAAGGCGTACCCTATTATTTCCATCAGGACAACGAAGGCTTTACCGGTAACGAGGAGCAACCCGGTTGGAATTTTAACGGCGAACACCCGATCGCGGAGTCCGGCGAAAAACTCGATGCCTCCGAAGTCATCAAACCGCAAAACCGAAAAACGTTTGCCGGATATATATTAGATCGAAAAATCTATACCAATCTGACGAAAAATCCCACGCCCAATCCCAACGCGCCACTACGACCCGTCAACGCCGACACCTATCTGTTGATCAGTGCCGGACCCGACGGAAAATTTGGCACTAACGACGACGTATCCAATCTACCGCCACAGCCGGAACGGTAAACATTGGATCACTTGGCTGTTATTCGCAAGGAACATAAGACATGATAAAGATCGTACCGAAAAAAAATACGCGTAAAGGTTTTACACTGATCGAAATGATGGTCGTGGTCGCCATCATCGGACTCCTCCTGGCTGCGCTGTTACCCGCATTCAGCACGGTTCGCCTGAAAGCGCGTATCGCTCAGGCCCAGGCCATCTTCAGCGGACTGGACACGGGAATCGTTTCTTACCAGAACGAATCCGCACTGGGCGGCTCCTTACCCCCTTCCTCCACTGACAACCCCACCAACCGACAGGTCCTGATCAACCCGAAAAGTAAAAACGGATCGGGAACCGACGTTCGCATCACCGGTGCGCAATTGCTGGCGATGGCGATGGTCGGCGCAGATGGTTTAGGCACCACCGGCTTTAAGGATGTGACCAGCGACGGTCGCTGGTGGAACGATGTTCACGATTCTTCAACAGGTTTGTATGAACTCAATATAACGACATTCCAACCCAATTATCCACGTTACGGTGGCTCGGGATATGTCGACGATAAAATTCGCACCAGCATGAAATCACTGCAGCAACTGGAAGATGACGGCGTGGTACAAAACCTATCCGAACCCTCTGCCGACATCGCCAAAGACGAACCCATGTTTATCGACCCATGGAACACACCGATCCTCTATTATCGTGCCAACAAATCGTCACTTCGCATGATCGCCACCCAGGATAAACCCGGGGTCTATCGACAGGAAGACAACGGCGTCCTGACCGGCACCAAAGAAGGAGCCAACGACGATCCGGGAATCGATTTCGGTGCGGGAAAAGTGGACGGCAGTTACCACAACATCATCAGCGCCAAAACACCGGAAGCGTCAGTCAAAATAGACGACATCAGCAACGACACGGCGTTCGACCAAAGTCTGTCCAGATTTATTCTGGACACGACCTTGCGAGCCAGACCCACACCGGTCAACAAAAAAACATATTTACTCATCAGCGCGGGACCGGACGCGATCTACGGAACCGATGACGACATTATTAACTGGGAAAAACGGGATCAATAATCACGATGAAACGCCGCTCAAATTCAGTCAATCGTAAACGCAGCGCACTCACGCTGGTCGAAATCCTGGTGGTGATTGTCATCATCACCATTATCGCCAGCGCCTTTGTCGTAGCTACGTCTACCCTGTTAGACAAATCTCGCACCACCAACACGATGGCGGTCCTGCAGGTCGTCGCTGACACCGTGGAATCGTTTAAGCGCGAACAAGAGGCCAATCCAACTTTTACCCGCGCGATTCAAGGCGCTAGCCCCACACGTTTCTCCTACAAAAGACGTTATGGCCTATACCCGCCCGACGAACTCGAAGTCTTTACCTCATCCGGTTTGCCCGGCAGCAAGCCACGCGGAGGATCACTCGCGGGTTCATCCGCCATTATGCCCGACCCTTCCCGAACGAAGTGGGAAGCTATGCGATATTATACCGACAACGATTATGAAAAAGATGCGGTCGAACATCGTGAATTAGCCGCCCTGATTATTGCCATCGAGCTCTACAGCGAAGTCGGCGCAGCGGCCCTGAGCAAACTCCCCGATCGCAACCGCACCTCAGGTCCGGTGGATGCCTCCGGCACACCCACGCTTTACTTGAACCGATCCTCGGGCGGTGGTACGGACGAGGACTGGAGCGAGGAAGATTTTCAAATTCGTTACATCGTCGATGGCTGGGGTGTGCCCATCAGTTATCTCGCACAACGCGATTTCAAAGAAGACAAAGAACGACCGGTTTCATCAAACCACCCCAACTGGAACGAAGCTTCCACGGAAATCATTCGCATGAATCGTGGACAACCGTTGATCTTTTCGTACGGACCGGATGGGAAGGATCAGCTCACCAGAGAGTGGATGGTGGATCAACCCGCCACCCACACCGCGGGTGAATCCATGCCCGCCAAAGCTTCATTAATCACGGACTTTGAAGATGATCACAAGGTGAACCATCTTCTTAACGCGGACAACGTCTACCTTGACCCCACCTTGAAAGATCGACTCAACAAAGGCATCGAGGAAACACCATGAGCGACACAGGCTCACATTCTAACACGCAGCCCGCGAGCTTACCCCGAACCCCTTCCACTCGATTGGGTTTTACCCTGGTCGAAATGATGGTCGTGATCGCCATCATTCTTTTGATTTTGGGATTTGCCTTACCTGCGGCATCGACCATGTGGGAACAGCGAAAACTCATCGACGCCCAGAACACCGTTCAGGGTATGCTCACCACCGCCCGCGCGAAAGCGATCCAGGGCAGCGGCAGTGAAACGGGATTGTTCTTTTACATCGATCAGCGGGGAAATCATCGAATCGCTCCGATCAGACAGGTGGACGCGTCGGACCTCATCGCCCGTGGAATTTTACCCCCGGGCACTTCCGCCGCTGACTATACGCGCGTTCTGACCGATGTTTTTGAGATCACCCAGGACCGCAGTTATTTTCTAACTTCACCGATTCGGGTCGTCCCGCGTTACATGGTGAAAAACAATAACAACTCACCAGCCTTATCCAATTTCGGTCTATTCAGCAACGCCGAGCTGGCCAGCAACCAATTTTATACACCCACGGCAGGATTTGACCCATCGCAACGACATCGAAATTTCTTCACGATGATTTTTTCAACACGAGGCCACCTGCTCGTTGAACGAAATGTGTTGATCCTTGATCTGGATGAGGATCAGAACAACCTCGGCGATCTCACGGACTTGAGAGTGGGTTACGATCACGCAATTGAATCGGCCAACGTTTTCAAATTTTACCCACAAAACAGCGCGACTGCAGTCCCCATCGGTGTCGGCCAGGAGGCGGCCCCTTTCCTGTTGGTGGATGACATCGAAAGTCCGATCGCGATCAATTTCCCATCGGTGGACGGATTGATGGTCTACGACGACGTTGGATTTAACGATGCGGGCGATGAGCAGGAGAAACGTGAGATGCTATCACGCACCGCCCAGCCGATGTACGTCAACCGCTGGACGGGCAACGTCATCCTCGGCCCGCTCGGAGAAAACACCACTCCCGGAGCTAATGCCACTCCGTGACATGTACCCAAAAAAAACCGATTCGCCCCATCGCGGGCCATCGCGACAAGCGCGCACACGCTTTTTCACGCCCCGCTTTTTCACTCCTTGAGGTGATGATTGCGCTGATTATTCTGGGACTCGGCATGGTGATGGCCGCCACCATTTTCCCCGTCGCCTGGCAGCGTGCCCGCCAACTCAGCGAACACACCGTTCGCCAAGTGGTGTTGCCCGCAGCTACCTTGGCGGTCGAAACGCTGGTGACTGCGTCCGGGCCGGACTTTACCGCTGCGGGATTCGCGGGCGACCTAATGTACGACGCAGATTATTATTATGATGGTGGTTTCATTGTTTCGGCAAGCGATACGCGTGTCCACGCCATGCACCTTGAAAACATCCAGGTCGAACAACCTCAATTCGTTTCGGAAAATCCATGGCAGTGTGAATACCAGCTGGACCTCGAACAAGAACTACAGGACGACCTCGACCTCACGCCCGGCCCGGACAAATCCAATCCTTTGAATCCATTGATCCTGATCGACCGAACTTATCAAACGCCGCAGATCGCGTTTCATCAACGCGTTCAACCCCCGATGCCCAAAAGAATCATCAACAACGCCGCCGGTTTGTTCAGCAATCTCGACACCCCCACCACCTGGGATGACACGTTATCGTCACGGAAACATGTCTGGGGCGTGCTGCATCGACTTCGCGATTACGTCGGCCCCAACCCCAACGTGATCATGAGCACGGACGAGGCGATTGCCCTCGCGGCACAACAGATCGGCTCTTCGCGTTCGTTTGAAATGTATTATGTTTTACTGCGTAAGCCCCAGTCCACGCTGCGTTACGCCTTGCAAGACCCGACGACCGCCCCGGTTCCCGATCGGTTTAATGGATTTCCACAATTCGCACCGGGTGCGTTGGCTGGAAAATTCGACGTCATGTTCCCTGTACCCTGGCGCGTCGAAATCCGGTTTGCCGGTTTGACTAATACGGCTAACTTCACCGGTGTTCCCACCGAGATCACCATCCCCCCGATCAACTTTCCCACCACACCCGGAGCACGTGCGACGATGGTTCAAATGTTTTCCAGAGGCGCTCAGTTTGTAGATGAATTATCCGGGGATATCTACCGCGTCGCCAAACGCCGCGTCATCGGCTTTGAAGACGATCCTGCATATCGAGCGGTCCTGACTCTGGATCGTGAAATTTTCATCGAGGATCTCGACCTGGAACCCACAAACAATTGCAATGCCTGTGGATTGGACGGTACGGCTATTACCAAAGAACTCCTTCGCACGGTCTGGATTTACCCACCACCAGCCGAGCCTCGCAACGATGACAACCCTTTTCCAACCTACAAGGCAGCTCAGCCCGTCGTGAGCATCGACGTTCGCAACGTCAATATCCCCGCGTCCCAATAAAACCACATCTGTGGCGAAAAAACCTCACACTTAGGTCAATCTTTGGCGATTTCACCTCTGGACCGACACATGGTTCCTGCAATAATGGGGGTGATCGATTTGCGGTCATTTCGCATCAGGAAACGACTCTTCCGGTGAAATTGTGATGTATAAAGTGACAGTTAAACAAAATTTACGGTTCTCGTACAGGCCATCCTCACGCAGGCCGGCGTTTTCGCTGGCGGAGCTGGTGGTCGCTGTCGGTATTCTCGTACTGATGATGTCGCTAGCGGGGCAAGTGTTTAATTTCACGGTTCAGTCCACCGGTCAAGCCCTCGCGCTCACCGACATCAACCGTCAACTACGTATGCTCGAAGAATTATTGCGCGAGGATTTGAAAACCGTTCAGCCGGGCCAGTCGATGATTTTCATTCAGAGCAATCCGACCAACGCCTACTGGACAGAAGACGACCGCGAGGCGGACGCCGACAACAACCCGATGAATGGCTACGACCATGAACCCGACCCACAGCGTGAGCGAGAAGATGGAAACATTATAAGCCCGCGAGCCGATCTATTAATGATCTTTACCTCACGACAGTCCAACAGCTTTGTGAATCCCTCGATTTCATCTCACTTGCAACAGGTGGTTTACGGCCACGCCGATCTGGGTGAATACATACCGAATCCCAATTACCAGGCCGGGCCCGGTTCACAGCCCTTTATTTTCAACCCGGGTCTGGATGCGTTTCCCATCAATCAGCTAAACGCTTCTTACCCCGACCCGCAACTCGTGTCGCCAATCCCCGCGCAACAGTGGCACCTGGCGAGACGAAACGTGTTGCTGTTGTCGACACCGCCGACGGAACCGACACTGCAGGGAGTTGTTTGGTGGAATAAATTTAATAACGAACCCAATATAATAGCGAATCTATTGGCGGATCCCAGACTCTTGCAGGGCGAGTTCGATGTGGTCGGCGATTTTGCTTACGAACAACTGGTGCTTACCCCTTACCAGACTGTGGACCAGTGGTACCTGCCAAAAGTGTTCGGAGATATGGATCAAAAAACCTATGCCGAGTGGGACAAACCGTTTGAGCGAAGTCAGTTGGATCCAACGCCGCCGGCCTTCATTTCCGATCGGCTGGGGCATTATCTGATTTCCAACTGCGCTTCGTTTAAGGTGGAATGGACGCTCAATCCGCGCAGCGAATTCGTCGCCGGTCGACTGAACAACATGAAAGAAACCTACTGGTTCGATCCGGGCGCCATCGACGCAGTCAATGGGATGCCCAACCCCGCCAACGACGATCCGCTCAAAACGATTCAAGAAGAAATTGACGCACTGAAAAACAGCAACAAGGCTGTGGACGTCCTGAAACACGATCGCCTGAAAAGTCTACTGGCGGATTTGAAAAACCACAGCGACAACCGGCCCTATTCACTGGCGAATCGTTTTCGCAGCCACGAGATGAATCAGGATCTCACCTTCGACTGGACACCGCTTTCTCCGGATAAGCGAGCCAACATGATCGCATTTATGGCCAACCTGCCAAAACAATTTGATATGGATCCTCGTCCCGGTTTTTCGACGATCGAAGACATACCCGACGACATGTTTCCCACGGCTCTGCGCATCACGGTGGATGTGTTCGACCGGGAAGGTCGGCTGGACCGTCCGATACGACATGTGATGGTCATTCCGGTCGGGGGATGACCGGGACAGGTAAGACGCAAGACGGGCTTTGGGGAAATTGTGGAACGATGTAAGGACGTAAATTTTTACCGTGATTGAAATTTTTATGAAACGCATTCTGCACAAATTAATAAACCGATCCGAACGCGGGTGCCCCTGGCGGCTTGACCGCCAGCTCGTGAGCAGACCCTCTGCCCGACAATCTACACGTCGTCGGGGTTCGGTTCTGGTTCTGGTGATGACATTATTGTCGCTTCTGTTCGTGATCGGCGTGGCGTTTTTATCGACGATTAATTTCGAGCAGGATATCATTCAGGCGGAACGCTTTCGATCTCGCAATCAACAAGGCGTGGATGAAGTCTTTCATGATTTTTCAGGTCTGCTTGGTGATGGTTTGATGGCCAGCGCAGACACCCCGTTTGGTGACGATGCGCCGGAGGACTCCATCACCGGTTACTCTCAACTACCCTTATGGCACAACACAACCTCACCCATCGAACCCTATCAACGCCGCATCGACGGCAAAGTTGTTTACAACTGGCATACCGACATTAAGGCCATTACCAACAGCACGTTTGAAGGTCCGAGTCTGCCGGTCACCAGCCCATTCCAAATAGATACCGTATGGGCGAATGGCGAAGAAATCACATGGAATATGTGTCAAGACGGTCCAAACATTGGGCAAAATTGCAATAACGCCGGCGATTGCCCAGGTGGCACTTGCCAATCTCAGGCTGTAACCGTGGTCGATGCCGACGGCGATGGCATTGTCGATGCTGTGTCAGCAGACGCCTCGACGCTTAATTTTTCCAGGGCACAACTGAGTCAGCTTTCAACGACGGTCAACGGTCGACCCGATGGTACAGTATCTGTCGGCCTGCGCATCATTCCGCACAACGGCCTGGTGAATCTCAACGAGTCGCACCCGAATTTGATTCGTAATGTTCTGGATCTTGCCTGGTGGCCCCCGGAGGGCGAAAAACCCGATCGAAAACTGAACTTTTTCCGTCATACCCCCACGCAGGATAGCCAGGACGGCCTGGTCTATTCCCCCTTGATCGAGGAACCCATCCTTCGACGACGCGGCGGAACACTGCCCCCCAAGGATATTCCGCCATCGAGATTGTTCGGAGCGATTTTTAAGGATCCCGCTGCGGGCGTCGACGCCACCGGAGACATGCAGAATCAACTTTTGCCGGGCGTCAATCCCGATCCCGCCTCTCCGCGCTTCTGGATGTATGAGTCGGATGAACTACACGTTGATCTTGCGGGGAATCCGCTGCTGTGGGCGATGCGCATGGAACCGTCGTATTCTGAAAACAACAACCCCAACAATAACGATCCACTTTCCGAATACGATCGTACGCACCTGGTCACGACCGTATCTTATGACGACTTGTTGTCACGCGGGGGAAGTGTAGAAACTTCCACCGGAAAAAAAGGAATCAATCGGGCGATGAGCAAAGCCAACCAGACCGAATTTCTCGGGATGAACGATTCGGCTTGCGAGAGGCTGCTCCCGTTTGAGTATGCCAACTATCCACTTACCATCGATAACGACGAAGACTGCTGTGCAACCGATATCAACTGTAAATTAACAAAGCTGAAAGGCCGTCTGCAATTGAGCCTGAGC
>CBDTZI010000118.1:0-8734 GCA_965364865.1 uncultured bacterium
ACTCGCCACCAACGCCAACGCAACAAAATGGTCAACACCGGATGAGCCTACATCCGCCATCGCGCCGGAAGGTGTGCAGGTGGAATGACTGCTCACATTAGAAACGAATAGACAATTATATGTTCACTCTTGATCATTTAAGTCCAACGGAATTCGAGGAATTCGCTTACGATCTCCTATGTTCTCTCGGATACAAAAACCTTTCGTGGCGAAAAGGGACTGGTCTAGATGCAAGCCCCTCGGATCAAGGGCGCGACCTAGAGGCCGAGGAAGACGTTAAGGAACCAGACGGAACAATTCGGCTTGATCGGTGGTTCGTCGAATGCAAGCACTACAAACGCGGTATTCCACCGACAGAATTGCAAGGGGCATTAACGTGGGCAAACGCAAATGCACCTGATTACCTTCTCTTTATTTGCTCCAATTTTCTATCGAATCCAGCCAAGGAGAATCTGGAACAATATGAGAAACAGAATAAACCCTCATTCAAAATTCGAGTTTGGGAAAGAAAAAAACTGGAAGAGCTATGTGTTGGTAAACTTCACCTTCTTCAAAAATATAAACTTTCTGCAGATATACAAGGATTGGATTTAGCACACCCAAACCACTTGACCTACGTACTAAGCCCACAACTGAACTCTCTTGAATTTCTAATCGAAAGCCTTGATCAACTCAACCCCGAACTTCGCGACAAAGCATTTAGCAACGTTTACCTTGAAGTAGTAAATCCGCGATATCGTAAACCAAACCATTTAGGTGAAACTTTCGGCGATCTAAAGGTCGATCCCGTTAATTATGAAAGCTTTAAAGAATCAGTACGTAGACGATCCAAAACGGGGAATGACATATCAATAGTCCACAATGTTGTTTCTTGGACATTATCGTGGCTTCTCCATTGCGGAAATCCCTCCACTGTTATTAAAGCAAAAGAATTTATGCATGACGCTAAATCCCATTTCATAGGAGAATTGGAAGTAGAAGATAACAAAGATCGTAAGAAGAACCTCAAGGACATGTTAACATGGATTGACAAGGCGATCTCTACCGCTGATTCGAGAACAAAAGAATCTTATGAACTTTATACTTATATATGCGACAATTTAATTCCTCGATTGCTTACGGAAAAGTATTAAACAGCAAATGTGTAATTATGCGAGAAAGGATTCACGCACCAGCTACATAATCCCGGCACACCGGGGACGCACCAGCTATACTACATTCGTGCATACGGTCCGCCACGGCGGACCCATGCCACTCATCTAGAGAACCAGATACAAGAGATTGGAAACTAGATTGATCTGTCCGTCCCCCACCCAATCCTGCGGATTGAATGGGGCACCCACACTCGAACAACCTGGCGGCGCTTCGCTTAGCCATGGCACCCCTGTTTTGACGTTTTGAATTTTTGATTTTCCTTGGCCGCTTCCTCACGGGCGCGGTTCGGTTTGGTAAGAGTGCGAGAATGGATTCACGCACCAGCTATTTGTGGATTTATTCTTCGTCGAGGGTGTCGGGTTTGGGGACTGCGACGGGGTTTGATTTTTCGGGATCGATCTCAAGAATTTTGATCGCGTCGGTCAGTTTTTCACGATCGAATTTTCCGATTTTGGCGAGCTGACGCAAAGCAGCCAGGGCCACATACTTCGCATCGATCTCAAAATAGTTTCTCAGTTGAGCGCGAGCTTCGCTGCGACCGAAACCATCGGTACCCAGCGGATATAACCCAGCCGGTACCCATCGGGCGATTTGATCGGGAACGGCTTTCATGTAATCACCCGTCGCTACGACCGGGAAGGGTTCGTCTTTCAAAACCTGCGTCACATAAGGCACGCGCGGCGTTTGATCGGGATGGAGCAGATTCCAACGCTCACAGGAAAGGGCTTCTCTGCGTAATTCGTTGTAACTGGTCGCGCTCCAGACATCGGCGGCGACGCCGAATTTTTCATCCAAAATCACCTGAGCGGCTAAGGCCTCTCGCAAAATAGATGCGCTACCGAACAGATGGATTCGCGGCTTGTCACCGGGATTTTCATTTGGGCGAACCTTGTACAACCCTTTGAGAATTCCCTCCTCCACGCCTTCGGGCATGTCCGGATGAGGATAAGGCTCGTTTTGAACGGTGATGTAATAGAACACCGGCTCACGATCATGATACATCCGCCGAATGCCGTCCTTCACGATCGTCGCAATTTCATAGGAATACGCGGGGTCATACGCGACGACGCTGGGAAGCGTGCTGGCGAGAAGATGGCTGTGCCCGTCCTGATGTTGCAACCCTTCACCCGCGAGCGTGGTTCGACCGGCTGTGCAACCGACAAAAAATCCACGAACGCGTGCGTCGCCACACGCCCAGGCTGAGTCCCCGATCCGCTGAAAACCGAACATGGAATACAAAAGGAAAAACGGAATTGTGTTGACGCCGTGCGTAACATTGGCAGAACCGGCTGCGGCGAACGACGCCATCGAACCCGCTTCGGTAATACCCTCTTCCAGTATCTGACCGTCTTTGCTTTCGCGATAATACAAAAACATGTTTGAATCGACCGGTTCGTAACGCTGACCGACGTGCGAATAAATACCGTATTTACGAAAAAGAGCGTCCATACCAAAGGTGCGGGCTTCGTCGGGTACGATCGGAACGATCAACTTCCCAATCTCTTCGTCGTCCATCAATCGCGTGAGCAAACGCACAATAACCATGGTCGTCGCGGCTTCGCGATCACCCGTGCCTTTATAAAACTCGCCGAAGACATCATCGTTGGGCGACTCTAACGGAGCGACACGCACACGACGCCGCGGCACAAAACCGCCGAGGCTGTGACGACGTTCCATCAGATAATTGTATTCATCGCTTTTTTTGTCGGGCCTGAAGAACGGAGCTTCTTCGAGATCCTCGTCCTTAATGGGGATGTCAAATCGGTCGCGGAAATGTTGCAGCTCTTCAAAGTTGAGTTTCTTCTGTTGATGGGTGATGTTGCGACCCTCACCCGCCTCGCCCAGGCCATAGCCCTTGATGGTACGCGCCAACACCACCGTCGGCTGACCTTCATGTTCTATGGCTGATTTATAGGCAGAATATACTTTGACCGGATCGTGCCCGCCCAGTCTCAATTTGCGAATCTGACCGTCGCTAAGGTGTTCCACCATCGCAGCCAATCGTGGATCGGTGCCGAAGAATTTTTCTCGTGAATAAGCGCCCGACTCAACGGTGTATTTTTGCCACTCCCCGTCGATCGTCTCGTTCATACGATCCACGAGCACGCCATCGGTATCCGCCCGCAACAACGGATCCCAATCCTGTCCCCACAACACCTTCACCACGTTCCAACCCGCACCGCGAAACGCGCCTTCGAGTTCCTGAATGATGTTGCCGTTACCCCGAACCGGGCCGTCGAGCCGTTGCAGGTTGCAGTTGACCACGAAAATTAAATTATCCAGCTCTTCGCGCGAAGCCAACCGTATCGCACCGAGCGATTCAGGCTCATCCATTTCGCCGTCACCCAGAAACGCCCACACTTTGGATCCAGACGTATCAGCTAAACCGCGATCGTGCAGATAACGGTTGAACCGGGCCTGGTAAATCGCGGTGATCGGCGAGAGTCCCATCGACACGGTGGGAAATTCCCAAAAATCGGGCATGGACCAGGGATGCGGATAGGAAGAAAGCCCGCCGTCCTTAGCCATCTCACGGCGATAGTTACGCAGATGTTTTGAGTCTAATCGATGTTCGAGATAGGCACGTGAATAAATACCCGGTGCACAATGTCCCTGGAAAAAAATCTGATCCCCCACCTGTTCTTTGTGGTGGGCCTTGAAAAAATGGTTGTAGCCCACTTCCAGCAAAGTCGCAGCCGAAGCGTAGGTCGAAATGTGGCCACCGATACCCGCAGAGCGACGATTCGCACGCACCACCATGGCCATCGCGTTCCAGCGGACCAGACTTTTGACGCGGCGTTCGATTTCTCGTGTGCCGGGATAGTCGAACTGGCGATCTTCGTGGATGGTATTGACGTAGGGTGTGCTGGCTGTGAAGGGGGCAACGACATCGTTACGCTTTCCCCAGTCGATCAGTTGACCGAGCAGGTAACGCGCGCGATCCCGGCCGGTGGATTCGACAACCGCTTTGAGCGATTCGATCCATTCCTTCGTTTCAATTCTATCAACATCAGATAAGGGAGTTGTGGCCATGGTCAATAGTCTATCTCAACTGCATGAAAAACGCTAGTTTTTCGTATCGGCTATCCGCCGCGATCTACAACAACCAATGATACTTTCTATTCCAGGTATGTTTCAATTCTAAGCAGCGTTTAATTTTGGGAGACTCATTTACTCATGGGTCGCTGGTATCGAATGACATGCTCTGCGCTGGATGTATATAATTAATTCCCGGTGATTATCCCAAATGATCGTGGAGGCTATGGTCAAGCATTGGTTGTCCGTGTAACCAGTCATCATTGGTGAATCCATGGAAAGTTTGTAATAAAACCCCATATCCATCCCCCACTCATCGCCTCACAAAAGAATGGGGCACCTTTTCTTTTTGTCGCGGTTCGGATCACGAACAATTCTACCCCGTCATAGCGGGGTCGGTGATGTTTTCGGATGGGGCTGCGCCGCTGAGCACGTTGTTATACAGCTGAGCGTGTTGGTCCGTGCTGCGACGCATGCTGAACACCTCATAGGCCTGGCCATGCGCCGTCTCGGCGGCTTTGTTTAACGACTGATGGTCGTGCAGGCATTTTGCGATGCTGTTCACCATACTTTTGTCCGGCGTCTGCTTGAAGAGCAGCCCGTTGAGCTTGTTGGCGATCAGCTCTGCGACCGCGTGAACGGCTGTGCCGACGATTGCGGTTTTACAGGCCATCGCCCATGCGATACATGACGTGGACAGGTCACCACGAGAAGCCACCACCAGCACATCCGAAATCGCGATCAACTGTTCCATCGAAAATTGATCGCCCGGACAAACCAGCGTATGGGGAACGGGCCACGCTTCGTGCAGCCGTTTGAGTTGACCCTGACCACGCGAAAGACCCGGAACGATTAAACGTAAATTCCTATCCTTAAAATTCATCAGCGATACCGCTGAAAGCACATCGCGAGAATCGCAATCCGGTGAAGGCGGTGGCACCAACATAACCTGATGATTCGGATCAATGTTTAATTGTTCACGCAGCGAATTTTTCTTTTGTTTGATTTTGTTGATCAGCCCAAAATCGATCCCCGGTCGAACCACCACAGTATATTCCAGGGGCAGCCCCCCTTCGACCAGGCGACGTCGAACGATTTCGCAGCTGCACGCGACCGCGAACTTATTAGGCATGGCGATGCTACGGATCAGTTTGATGTCGCGCCAGGCGATGACCGGGTCGAACAATTCCAAAATGATCGGCCTGTCGCTCAACGTCCGAGCAAACGCGGCAGTTTTGGCACTCCACGCGTGAATAAAATCAAATTTTTCTTTATATACGAATTGTTTGATCGGAGGCGCGGACAACACGTTTAATCGTGATCCTTGCGGCATGACTTCGATCGCACGAGAAAAACCCACCTCACCAAGCTTGGTCAACACGCTAGGATCGGTGGCGACGACCCGCTGGGTAAACCGATCGGTATCGAGTCGATCCATCAGACCCGTAAGCGATATTCGCTGCTCCCAATCGAGGGTTTCGTCCAATAGATGACATATATGCGTCATGGTTCGCGATCAAAATCACCGGCTCGGTGATCGTAAAAGAGTTTGGCCACTTCCACCGACATGAGATAGGCGAGATGTTTGGAGATTTCGTTTTTGGATTTTGCGATCGCCACTTCACTACCGCTCATGACAACGGTCAGGGTGTAGCCGTCGGGGCTGGTGGGCCACAGACGTACGCGCATCCGCTTCTTTTTTTCCAACGCGTTGACCACCCGGACCGAAACTCTCAGGTAAGCGGCATTGTTCGCGTCGTAGACCTGTTCTTCCGCGAGAAAATCTCTGACTTCGATCCAGATGACCTGTTCGGCACCGGCGAGTTCTCCGATCTCCCGACAGCTTTTCTTTTCAAAGTCGGGCATGGACTGTCGAAGCTGTGCGATGGTTTTCAGAGGGATGATTTTTTTGGCGGCTTCGTTTTTGAGCATATCCTGAGCGAGATCGTTGAACAGGTATCGCGCGGTTTGCGGCCAATCCATTCGTTCGTGATAATCGTCAACGAAAATCATCACCGGCCCTTCGGTCAGAGTGAATTTCGCCTCTTTCATTCTCCCCTGCCCCAAACCCATCATGTAGAGAAATTCACCGCCGGAGTAGGTGCAACCGGTGAAGGATAAAAGGATTAACACAGTCAGAGCCATGGATAGCGGAGGTGCATTGAAAATCTGTGGGCAAAACGGATAAAATTTTCCTGTTCGCAAATCGGCCTGAGATCGCGAATACACTGGCGGACAAGCCGCCAGTGGCACCCGGGAAGCATGTGGCTCGGGAAAATGATAGTAGGGTTTAATCATCAGGTTTAATTTCACGTTATCGTTCACTCGTTGCAAATTGCCCATTACAGTTCAATCGTGTGTTCATAAAATTTTCGAGCGACTTCCTCGGCGAATTTTCGATACGTCGCTTCGCGGATCAACGCGGAGTTGTTGGCCGTCATTAACACCGGCGCACTATCCGGAAAGAAACTTTTCACCTCCGTCAACTCGTAATACTGTCGTTGATCCCTGTCAGCCCGCATGTCATGCACCACGACCGACGCTTGAATTTTTCCCTGAAGAAAGTGGGGCTCGGCGGGATCACGGATCTGAAACTTGATGATTTCCATGTAGATCACGTAATCCGCCTGAAACTGTCGCCCGACCATTTGCGGATCAACCTGAGCGTCGAGGTTTTTCTGGAGAAAATCTTCCACATCGCGCGGGTCGACCACTTCCGTCTCCAGCTTACGTTCGGACATCTCGTAATCCATTTTGTCTGCGATATACGAAGCCAGTTCATATCGCACATGTGGGTAGTCGAACAACGTGGCCGCTTCGGTCCAGACCAAAATAGCCACGCGAGAATGAGCCAGTTTATCAAATTCAGGAAAAACGCGCTTGCGATGCTCACCCACAAAAATGATGGGCGTAAGTAAATTGCACGAAGTCAACATCAAAGCGGTCAACATCGCACACAAACGAATTCGTTTCATACGCATCTAACATTTCTCCCATTCATTTTTAGACAACTCAATCTTTCATTCTACGACCATGGTGTGACGACATTTGGATATCCAGGTCCATTTCAATTCGGCATCTTTATTTAACCTACCAACCCGTGGTGTACAGGAAGTGTGCTATTGGCGACACCCAGGACCAACTTGAAGATCCAACCCAGAAGAATACCCGCGATCGCTAGCAGGGTCACCAACGCGGGCGATATCCGATACCAGTTGATCACCCACACACGGCCTGTCACCAGGACCACCAGGGATGCCAACGCGGCTCCGACGGTCATGATCGCCAGGGCAAAACCCGCAGGTTGAGCTTGAAAGGCGGATATCCACCGTCCTCGTACCGTGTAGGTGAAGGCGGTTGTCATTCCACAAGTCGGACAGGGATAACCCGTAACCGTGACCATATTGCAGGCGGGCAGGCCCAGTTGCTGATGCGAACCCATACCGGATCGATCGGGCCTAACCCAGGCTGCTACCGAGAGCAATGTCATACAACAGGCGAATACCAAGGCCGCCCTGGCTCGCGAGCCTGTCGGATTCAGCGGGATCACTCTCTCCACCAACGGCCCCAGCGGGTGACCGGCTGTCTCATCTTGGCTGGGGTCCGGTTTTGAGAAGCTGGGGGGAATTGTGTGGGTATTTTTCGATTGTGACACCGTCTGCTCCCTCGTTTTCTCAGTACAAACATTAGATCGATTGGCGCTGCGGGTCAAGAATCAACAGAGGTTCATTATAAAAAGTACCTCATGCCGAAGGAATCTATAAGTTGTGGCACGAGATATGATTGCACACTCTACGACGATTACTATAATCCGGTCTTCAAACGATCACTCTACGGCTGTTCAAGGCAATGCGCGTAACCTTCATCACCGGGTGTGACGATAACGAAAATTATTACTCAACCGTGCGATAACGGGAAAAATCAGTGGCTTCATCGGACAACGCAATTCATTTCAGTGAAAAACATTATTTTCTGATACGACGAATGCACTCGCTGTTGGGACTTGTTCCGGTTGGGGTGTTTGTCTGTTTTCATCTATTAGCCAACGCGACGATTTTAGCCCCGGGTGAAGCGGGTGGTGAATTTCAAAAATCGATCGAGCGGATTCATGCTATCGGGCCATTGCTGGTACCCGTCGAAATGATTTTTATTTTCATCCCGCTTACATTTCATGTGCTGTTGGGCTTCGCCATCTGGTTTACAGCTCACCCCAACGCTCAACAATATCGATACTTTTCCAATCGTCGTTACACCGCGCAGCGAATCAGCGGCGGCTTCGCGTTTTTGTTTATACTTTATCATGTCTGGCAGATGCACTGGCTGGGCGCAGAACTGGGCGGCGGAAAATTTGAATTGCACGACGCCCAGGGGGCTGCAACGGGTGCGGCCACAACAGCGGCCGCGATACAATCCGCGTGGTGGATCGCCCCGTTTTATGCATTGGGCGTGGTATCCACGGTATTTCACTTATCCAACGGAATATGGACTTCGCTGATTACCTGGGGCATCACGATAAAACCTAAAACACAGCGGGTGTCGGGAT
>CBDTZI010000119.1:0-8658 GCA_965364865.1 uncultured bacterium
CAAGCAGAAAAAGATTGCAGTAATCAAAGGAAATGGAGAATTAAAAGATGTTTTTCAAACGAAAAAATAAAACGTATGAATCAAAAAACCCTTCCTCTTACGCCTGTGCGATCATATCGTCATGAACGTCGCACCTGCTGAAGCACTTTATCCGTTGTCTCTCACGACGAAGAAGGCTTGATTCCAATATCAATAACCAGTTTTTTCTTGAGCGATTCAAACTCCGAGACGGTCAAATTCCCCCGCTCGTGTTGCAACCGTAATTCTTCCAGCGTCAAACCCAATCCCGGCAAAGGATCAGCCGAGCGAAAACGACGACGGAGGTATCCCACGAGAACAGCCACCACCGAGAAAACGATGACGACGGCGATCAGCCAAAGAATCCCGGAAAACGCAGCCTCGCGTGAACCCACGGTTGAAGCCGCCAGTATATTCCAATACGCAGACCCTGTAAAAAAAACGCCTGTCATGATCGATCCAAAATCGTAACCCCGGCGATCAAGCCTCACAACCCGATCGACTGTCCAAATCTGCAATACACTATTATAGAGCGAAATGGGGCCGGTTTCTACTCGTGTTTGTAGAGTTAAACCAGCGAAACCAGATATTTATCGATGATCGCGTCGGCTGGCTGCGGATTGATTTGGAGGTGTAGGCGGGGTTTTTCACATTTGGAACGCTTAATATATTTCGTATGTATGCTTTACGGAACACACGAATCGATCGGGTAGGGATAGGGAGTGCCCAGCCCAACCAGGCGTCGATGGCTTTGAGGGTATTCGCAACGCTCCCATCGGCACCAACCTGTACAGTCTATCAGGGGCACCATTCACTCACAAGAAAAAAATACCACAATGGCAGTGGTTATGTAATATCTGCCAGAAAAATGAGTTAATGATTTGAAACTGTGGGTTGGCTAGACGATTCCGCGAGTGTCACAGGTAAGACGACATGGAAAGTACTACCTTCGCCCACTTCGGTTTCGAGTGAAAGTGTTCCCCCCAGTTTCTCCGCTAGCTCTTTGGTAATCGCCAAGCCCAATCCCGTGCCGGCGTATTCACGCGTTTCAGAAGCGTCGAGTTGCTGAAATTTTTTGAAAATCTTTTCGTGATCTTCTTTCGCGATCCCCGGGCCGTTATCTTGCACTCTTAAACGAAAATGATTCTGTCCTTCACGTTCCACGCAGAGTGTGATCGATCCTTTCACGGGTGTAAATTTAATGGCGTTGCTTAATAGGTTATACAAAATCTGTTTGATGCGGCCCGAGTCGCTATGGCATTCGGGAAGATCATTTCCCGCCTCCAGCGATAATTTCTGTTTTCGTTTGTCGGAGAGCGGCTGAACGAAGTCGACCAGGTCCTGACACAATTCGCCAATGAAAAATTCGGACAGATGCAGCTCCAACTCACCCGCTTCGATTTTCGCTAAATCCAGTAGATCGTTGATCAGGTCCAGCAGATTACGACCGCTGCTTAAAATGTTCTGGGCGTAGCGAGATAGTTTATTTTGATTCACAACCTTGCCGTCGACTGCGTCGCGAACCAGTTCTGCAAATCCAATAATCGAGACCAGGGGCGTGCGGAGTTCGTGCGTGACGTTGGCGAGAAACTCACTTTTTAATCTGGAAGATTCATACAATGCGACGTTGACCTCGGAGAGTTCTCCGAGTTTCACATCCAGCGATCGGTTAATTTTCTGTTGATCTTCCTGGGCGGATTTCAAATGTGTCAACATGCCGTTAAAGGTTTCCGATAGCGCCTGGAATTCATCCCCGCTTTGAATCGTTGAACGTACTTCAATATCACCCTCCGTAACTTTTTGCGCCACTTTTCGCAGCGAATGCACCGGAGAGAGCACCCATCGTTGCGTCACAAAATAAAACACTAAAATCGCCAACACCGCACCGCTCGCACCGGCCAACACCGTAATCACCGCGTTCCAGAATCCCTGACCCTGCGGTACCGGCAAACGAACATCAATCATGCCACGCAGCGCATCAGGATGCGGATCCACCTGCGTCGCACGAATCGCCATCGCGAAACGAAACTGTCTGCCATCCCGTTGCAATCGCCAGTAATAACGCTGATCCGGATGCGATTTTAATCGTTCAATCGCGTCCGATTGAAAACCCTGGCCGAAGGCGTTGAGCGTGACCAGTCGCGGAGAGGTGCCGGGCAAATCCAGCTCGCTGGCGAGATAATCCCACGATTCGTCCAGTCTTTGTTGCGCATGAAACCAGTCCGGCTGATGTAGATCGACCGCCTGATAGGCGGAGGTGGCGACGCGCTTCGCCTGTAAGAGCAACGCTTGCTTATCCAGAAAGGTCATTTGCAACCAGGGAAACGCCAGTGTTACGCCGATCGTGAGCAGAACCGCAGCTCCGAACAGCACACTGATCTTGCGGGCGAGCGATATTTTTAGCCAGCTTTTTCCGAGCATGCCCAATAGTGTACCGCAAAATGCCTTCGTCGTTGACCTGACAAGATTTGACGGACCCATAACACCACCAAGGGGCGATATCCGTCTATTCTGGTGTATAATACGGAAACCATGATACGAACTCGAACAACATCTACGGCGATTTTTTCGGCTTTCATTGCGGCGCTAACGCTTTCAACTACATCTGCGCGAGCGGTTCCCCCATCCATCATTCGTGCGATCGATCGCGATGCGGTGGTGGTCTATTTCGGACACGCCCGGAATTCGGTAGAGGCAAAAGAGGGCGAAGGGGTCGATTCGCTGATGATGGCGTCGGCCTTTATCGATAATCTCGATCGGATGGGGTTACTGGCGAAGGTGGATTCCTCGGTTCGTTATTGGATCGACAGCCTGACTGCGCTGAACGACATAAAAGAAAATCCACACGCGATCGTGCTTTACAATATCGACGCCACCCCGCGTGACGACGGCGGCCACCAGCTGGCCAAGATGCAGGCGGCGATCATCATACACACCGACGGCCACAACAAACGAATCGAAAAACGCATCCAACATTTGTTGAATCACTACACCAACAACGAAGAGGCTTCGCTGGTTTCGGTGAAAATCGATGGCGAAACCGCGTACATGTTGAAAAATAAACAACTTCCCAAATGGGCGATCATCAATTGGGGAGCGATTGGCCCGTATTATGTGATCTCCATCGGCAAGGGTGTTTACCGACGAACGCTCGACGCGATCAAACAACCGGCTCGGTCGCTGATGGCGGATCCCTGGTTCGGGCGTGCGTATTCGTCCACGCAGGGTTCAGATGCATTGGTCGGTTGGTTTATGCGGTTTGATATGTTGCAGTTGAACGCCGATCCGCTGCTGTTGAAAAAAATTCAAAGGACGATGGAATCGCTGAGTGTGCAAACCGTCCAGCGCGGACTCTGGATGGTGCGTAAGGATTTACGCGCGATACATATCACGGGGTACATAAACGAACAGGGTAAAGATCATTTACAAAAATATACAAACTCAGATTTAATTCAATCGTTCAAACAGCAGTTGATCCCTCATGAAGCGACGCATTACGCGGTCATCGACGGCAATCCTCATGGCTTGTTGGTTGGGTTGGATCAGGCGTTTCAGGCGTCTCGCAGCCCCAGCGCACAGGCTTCACACAACGAGTTTTGGAAAAAAGTAGAAGAGGGTGCGAACTTATCACTTGAAAAAGATTTGTACGCCCATCTGGATCGACCGATCATCATTCACGATTGGCCGAAACACGCTTTCCATTTGCCGTTGGCGTGGACCATTTTGATAAAAATCAAAGATGATCCCGATGCGCTGCGCACGCGCGTCGATCATTTGTTTGATTATATCAGTAAAGAGATGTTGCAAGACGGGTTGATCAAACTTCGCCGTGATGACGATGGCCTGTGGTATATTTATGCGGGGATCATGGGCCCGGCGATCAAAGTCACCGATGAATGGGTCGTGATCAGTTTTTCACCGGTGGCTGTCCGCCAGAACATCGCGCTATGGAACAACAACATTTCCGAGCCGCGCCCGTAAGGATGCGGCCAATCATGATCCGCTGGTGCGTGAATCCTTTCTCGCACCAGAAATGGTTGTAGGAACGAGAAGGGATTCTCGTTCCAGCACTCTGCCGCATCAGTGGTCACAAATTGGACGACCGTTGAGCGGATTGGTATCCTCTTAAGTCATGGCTTCAAACAAAGAAAAACTCTGTATGCTTGCACTGGAAGACGGCACGGTCGCAAAAGGTCGTGCGTTTGGTGCGAGTGGAACGCAGACCGGCGAGGTTGTTTTTAATACGTCGATGACGGGTTATCAGGAAATTCTGACCGACCCGTCGTATTGCAGTCAAATCGTGACCATGACCTATCCGCTGATCGGGAACTACGGGATCAACACGGAAGATGTCGAATCGGTGAAGCCCTACGTCGCGGGCTTTGTCATTAAAGAACTCGCCCGTCGCCATAGCAACTATCGAGCGACGCTGAGCCTCGAAGAGTATCTCGCACAAAACAATATCATCGGAATCGAAGGCGTAGATACGCGGGCGATTACGCGAAAACTTCGTGTGGAGGGTGCGATGCGCGGTGTGATCACGACCGAACATACCGATCCGCAGGAATGTGTTCGCATCGCAAAAGATTCTCCGAGCATGACCGGGATGGATTTGGTACAGCAAGTCGCACCGAAAGATTCTTTTAGTTGGGCGAAGGGATTGGATGCGACGTTCACTCCGACGCGCGATGCGAAAAAAAATACGAGAAAAGTCGTAGCGATCGACTGCGGCATGAAGCACAATATTTTGAGACATCTAGTGGACCTCGGATGTTCGGTGAGAGTGGTTCCGCCCACGGTTTCACCGGAGGAAATTCTGGAAGATCAGCCCGATGGATTATTTATCAGTAACGGTCCCGGCGACCCGGCTGCGGTGCACTATGCGATTGATTTATTAAAAGGCCTTGTTGGTAAGCTGCCGATTTTCGGGATTTGCCTGGGCCATCAACTTTTGGCGCTGGCGCTGGGTGCTAAGTCGTTTAAGTTAAAGTTCGGTCATCGTGGTGCGAATCAGCCGGTGCAGAATCTTACGACCAGTCGCGTAGAAATTACGTCGCAGAATCACGGTTTTGCAATTGATATAGATTCTCTCAAAGCGATCGGTGCGACACCGACGCACATCAACCTCAACGATCAGACGCTGGAAGGTTTTGTGCACAACGACATGCCGATCTTAGCCGTGCAGTATCACCCAGAAGCCTCGCCCGGCCCACATGACGCGACCTATCTTTTCGACTGTTTTGAAACGATGATGGCGACGGGTGCATCTCCGACCGGCGAGCAGATGGCCAACGCTCAACTCGAACTGCAACAGCGCGTCAGCGCAAACGTGGGTTAAATCACTTTTTTGCCGTAATAATATGGGTGCCACAGTCAAGCTTGCTTGTCCGCGTGATTAATAGTGATGTCCGGGTACCATATCCGCGCTGTGCATGGGCATGGTACCCGCAAACCTCAAATTATTTTTTATGGTTGGTGATGATGCCGCTGGTAATGTTAGCGTTGGGGATGATGATTATTTTTTGATCCTCCGATTCGATTGTAGTGGCAAACACCTGTATGTGCGTAACGATTCCTTTCACGCCAGCTACTTCTATTTGATCTCCGACGTTGAACGGCCTCATCGCGATCAACATCACGCCCGACGCTAAATTACTCAGCGATCCTTTCAGCGCCAGACCGATCGCCAGACCCGCAGCTCCGACCACGGCTGCAAATGACATCGCCGGAAATCCGAATTTATCCAGCGCGGCGATGACCACCAGAACCAGCATCGTAATGTAGGCCAGGTTCCCAAAGAACGCGGTCAGCGTTTTGTCGATGTTTGCTTTGTTAAGTACGCGTTTTAACACGGTCGAAAACAGCTTGGCGAAAAACCAGCCCAGAATCAGTATGGCCAGCCCCATCAACAATTCGGGCCCGTATTCACTTACCATATCGTGAAACAAATTTGTCAACACATCCATCATCGTTTCATTCACAACTGTTTCGTTGGGCGTGTCCATACCGATCCATCTCCTTCGTCGAACTCTCAGTTCTACCGACCAAATTTAGCGTAGTGTGATCTCGTTGATTCTTTTCGGCATATTTTCCACCAGTTGCACTGCGATTTGTTAATATATCAGTCCAATCCACCGAAAAACGCCCGATTCAGCCCCGATGACTTCCTACCATTTTCTGGCGTTGATTGAGGAAAAGGGAGTAGAAAAAGCCTATAATCATAAGATGATGGTATTGCTCTGAAACACTTTTGAAGGAGCTTAAGTCATGTACGCATATCTCATTTTTTCCGGTACAGCCCCGATGGTCATTTTGACCACCCACGAGGGGATCGAAGATCCGTCCCTGCTGGAGCGACTCAGACGAAAGGGGATCAGCAAGTTCATCGCCTTCCCCATCCCCACTCAGATCGCGCGGAGCAGTTACGGTGTGCACTATGACATCGTGTGCGGTCATCTTTACGAGTCGGATGATCTTCGCGTGTTGGACTTTGACGGCCGACGTGCGTTGGAGTTGTTTCCGTTTGATACGCTCGGCAGACCGGTCTTTCACGAAGGCCCGCAGCACGCATACAACTGAGTCGATGAAATTGTAAGTGTATTACGGATGCTGTTCGATGATACCCAGCGTATATCTATAACACGACGTATAAGAAAAACGTATTAACGTGTGTTGACCAGGTGTTCGACGACGGAGGGGTCCGCCAGCGTCGACGTATCTCCGATGTCATCCATTTTGTTCTCGGCGATTTTTCGCAGGATGCGGCGCATGATTTTTCCCGATCGCGTTTTGGGCAGTCCCGGTGCCCATTGAACCACATCCGGCGCAGCGATGGGGCCAATCTCTTTACGAACATGACTAACCAGTTCTTTCTTTAATTCGTCCGTATATTCCGCGCCGGTTTTAAGTGTAACATAGGCATAAATCCCTTGCCCCTTAATTTCGTGTGGATACCCAACGACCGCAGCTTCGGTCACTGATTCGTGCGAAACCAACGCGCTTTCGACCTCGGCGGAGCCCATGCGATGGCCCGACACGTTGATCACGTCGTCGATCCGACCCGTCACCCAGTAATATCCATCTTCGTCGCGTTTACATCCATCACCCGTAAAGTATAAGCCAGGAGAGCGCGAAAAATAGACTTCCTTGAATCGTTCGTGCTGGCCGTAAACCGTGCGCATCATGCCAGGCCAGGGTTCTTCGATAAACAGCGCACCGGAGCATGCGCCTTCCAATCGGTTGTTTTGTTCGTCTAGAATCACGGGCTTAATACCAAAGAACGGTAGCGTAGCCGATCCGGGTTTGGTGGGGGTTGCGCCGGGCAGCGGTGTAATTAATATGCCGCCCGTTTCCGTCTGCCACCAGGTGTCCACGATGGGGCAGCGCTGTTCACCGACCACATTGTGATACCACATCCACGCTTCGGGGTTGATCGGCTCGCCGACCGTGCCGAGTAAGCGCAAGGAAGATCGGTCGCGCAGGGTGACCGGATCATCGCCTTCGCGCATGATCGCACGGATCGCGGTGGGTGCGGTGTAAAACTGAGTCACTTTGTATTTTTCCACGACGTCCCAGAATCGTCCCGCGTCGGGATAGGTGGGAATGCCTTCGAACATGATGGTGGTCGCGCCTGTGCATAGCGGGCCATAAACGATATACGAATGGCCTGTCACCCAGCCGATATCGGCTGTACACCAGTAAACATCACCGTCGTGGTAATCGAAAATATATTTGAATGTGGTGGCTGTGAAGACCATGTAGCCACCCACCGTGTGTAATACGCCTTTGGGTTTTCCGGTCGAGCCGGAGGTGTACAGAATAAAAAGCGGATCTTCGGAATCCATCCACTCCGGTTCACATTCGGGTGATGCGTCGACCATGACTTCGTGCCACCAATGGTCCCGGCCAGACTTCATGTTGGCGTCAATCTTGTCCGCACCTACCCGCTGCGTCACGATACAGGTTTTGACCGTCACTCCCTGTTTTTGTGCGATATTCATGGCTGCGTCGGAGTTGGCTTTGAGATCGAGTAGTTTTTTTCCGCGATAGACACCATCAGTGGTGACTAAAAACTGACACTGTGAATCAACAATACGATCGGCCAATGAATCCGGACTGAAACCCCCGAACACGATCGAGTGGACTGCGCCGATGCGCGCACAACCGAGCATGGCGATGGCTAATTCGGAAACCATGGGCATGTAAATGGATACGCGATCTCCTTTGTTCATGCCAAAGGATTTTAACACGTTGGCGAATTTGCAAACTTCAGCGTGTAATTCGCGATAGGTGAGTTTACTCTGCTCGTCGGGTTCGTTGCCTTCCCAGATGATCGCGGTCTGATCGCCGCGCGTTTCGAGATGTCGATCCAGCGCGTTGTAGGTGATATTGGTTTGTGCGCCGAGAAAATACTTGATGGAGATGTCGTGGTCGAAATCATACTCACGAACTTTGTCCCATTTCTTTTTCCAGTAAAACCCATCTGCGATTTCACCCCAGAATCCATCGGGGTCGTCAATCGAACGCTGATACATCTGTCGATATTGGTCCAGCGACGAGATATGCGCTTTTTCGGAAAATGTTGACGGTGGTGTAAACGTTTTATCCTCAGCCATGCTCATGTACTCCTGATCGGATCGT
>CBDTZI010000120.1:0-8641 GCA_965364865.1 uncultured bacterium
GGAATGGAAACGCCAAGGCGCTTAAGGAAAGTCTCGACCTTATCGCCAAGACCGCGCGCGGGATCATCGACGATATTGAATCTCCAGCACAAAGTAAGGCGGTGGCATGATGAAATTAGTAGAAAAATATCGTCCATCGACATTCGACGAAGTAGTCGGTCAAGATAAGACAATCGCTAAGATTCGCGCCCTATCCGGGCGCGGTCTTGGCGGTAGAGCATACTGGGTGTCGGGGATTAGTGGATCTGGCAAAACAACTATTGCTCGGATACTGGCAGCCGAAATATCCGACCCATTCTGTACCGTAGAGATTGACGCGGGTGAATTATCGTTGCCGAAACTACGCGAAATTGAATCATCGATGCATCTATACGGGATGGGTAACAAGTCTGGTCGTGCGTATATCGTAAATGAAGCGCACGGTTTGCGATCGGATGTAATCCGTAAACTTCTGGTCTTGCTCGAAGAGTTACCCGATCACGTTGTCTTTATTTTCACAACCACAAAAGCCGGTCAAGACAAGTTATTCGACGATCAAATCGATGCACACCCGTTACTGTCCCGATGCACGGTTTTACCACTCTCTTCGCAGGGTTTGGCGCAGGTTTTCGCCGAACGTGCGCGGGACATTGCGACGCGCGAGAATTTGAACGGTAAGCCTATCGAATCATATATTCGACTGGTTAAGGATCACCGCAACAATTTCAGATCCGTTTTACAGGCCATCGACAATGGAGATATGCTCGAATGAAAGCGATAGGATATATTCGAGTGAGTACAGCTACCCAGGCTGACAATGGGGTATCTCTGGACGCTCAAAAAGAAAAAATCAAGGCATGGTGCAAGGTCAACGGGTATCGACTGGATACCGTTTTTTCGGATAGGGGAATGTCAGCCAAGCGCGCGGACAATCGCCCTCAACTACAAAAGGCGCTCAATGAAGCCTGCAAATCTCGCAATGCAGCGCTCGTAGTCTATTCGTTGTCTCGACTGGCTAGAAGTACCAAAGATGCTATCGGTATCGCTGAACGTCTCGACAAGAGCGGAGCCGACCTTGTGAGTCTGTCCGAGAAACTCGATACCACCAGTGCAGCGGGTCGGATGATGTTCAAACTGCTATCGATTCTGGCAGAATTTGAGGCTGATCTGGTCGGCGAAAGAACCCGCGCGGCGATGGCGCACAAAAAGGCCAACAACGAAAGAATCAGCGGAAGAATTCCATACGGTTGGGATTTGCATAGCGATGAAGTCACACTCGTAGAAAATCCAGACGAACAGAAGGTAATCGCAGAAATCAAAAAAATGCGACTGGCTGGAAAAACCTTGACGGCTATTGCCGAATCACTCACAAGGCAAAAGATTAAAACAAAGCAGGGTAATCGTCGCTGGTCGCATCAAACGGTGCATGGCATTTTGAAGCGGTGAGAGGAGCTATCGATACACACTACCAAACAAACGCGCGAAGAAGGTTTAACTGGTCTGTGAAGCTAACCAATCACCAACATCGTATCGGTAAAAGTATAACCTCACGTACTCTCACAATGATTTTAATGGTGGCTGACGCGATGTAGTGTTCCTGTTTTGGTTCTTGATCGAAATGTATTCACAACCGCATAGAACGATTTATTACAATTATGAACCATAACACCCGCAAATTACCCACACTAACAAATTCGTGAAAATAAAATTCAAAACGTATTATATAGGGTACGACAAACCATCGACACCGTTTTCGAGAGTAGGGGCACATATGTTGATCGAGACGGATTTTTTTCGACCTTTTTGGGTCCGTATACACATCAACAAACTCCGAAAACCTCATTTTCAGTCAAGAAACGCCGATGTCCGAGATAAGCAGCATGTTGCACTCTCTTACATCCTGAAAATTCGACGTCCAGCGTCGGCCAAGATGCATCAATCCGCCTTCCGTATCCATCATATCGCCCTGTGAGACACCGGCTGAACGGTCATTTTGTGGATTTGCGGCGTTCCGTGTGGATGTTGCTATCGACGGCAAAGGTGGAAACTATTGCGACGGTTTTACACCTCTTTGCGTGCGGTTTGGGGATAGCCTAAACGGTCTAAAATCGATTCAAATTCGTTCCCGCGACCGATTCCGTACCCGAACCCAATAAAATCGATTCTAGGTCGTTTTTCGTGTCCTCAAACCGAGGTTCGTAGGATTCCCTGCTGGGTTCCTCATAGGAATGCGCGATACTTTTATCAAATCTAAGGCTTCGTCCAGTCGGTCCTCTGGGAACGTCGCACTTATTTCGGTCTCACCCACCTGCACAATTTCAGCATCTATACCCATCAGCCGTTTCTTGCTCACGGTCACACCGTGCTTCGACTTATAAAACAGACAGATAGATAATTTGTCACCGTCCTGCGATATATAGCCATTCCGACCAACAATTACGTCATACCGATCATCGCCCCAGTAGCCTGCTTGCGTACCTACCTTCTTTTTTAGTTTAACAGGCTGTACAGGAAACCCGTCGTGTAGATTTCGTGTTCTGAGTCGGTGTTCTTTTACGTAGGCCATCAGGTCGAATTCGTTTATTTTGATTGCACACATTGCAAAATCCTTCTTGGTTTTTTTCGTATTCGTTTCCTTCGCCCGTCAAGTCAGTTATTCATTCTCGATAATGTTCCTCGCGCGGGCGGGTGCCTGTGGGCAAAGCATCCGGTACGTTATATTTGCCAAAATCGTCCTTCAGATCGTAACAACAATGATTATTGGTAACGATCAATAATTTATAGGACGTTGGCGGTTTGTTTTCGGCTGTTTCATCCATCGTGATTCTTTTTCAATCGTTCTCTAACTCCTCTTCTGCTTCGACGGCCATAATCGCTTCATGTTCACGCTGATCGGAATCGTCAATTTGCTCAGATTGTCTAGTCGCGCCTTTAAGACCCTGACAGTGCGCGACATGACTTTTAGACCAATATCGATACGGAGAACCGGATTTTCCATCGCCACTACGTTCGACATCACCTGACTCGCAGGCAGATTTCAAATCACCTTGAATTGTTCGTTTACTCGGCTTAGGTATGCCATCTTCCGGCCAAGAATCTCGTATCTCATCCACTGCTAAACCGGGTGGTTCTAAAACTAATAATTCGATAATTGTAAGTAGTCTATCTGCTCGTTTTGATTCAGCTTTTGTTCCGATGGTTGTGTAGCCATCTTTGGGATTCCAATTGAGAACAACTTCATCAAGTGTTTCATCGAATCGGCTATAGGCCCGAAGTGTTCGGCGTGTATCTATCGGATCGCTGGGTTTGTACCGTCGCAGTTCGATGATGCAGTCAACAAACGACGGCAATGCTCCTGAACCACGACTGCCCTGCGCCTCTTCACCGTCGCCTTTACGGGGATGATGGCATAACAAAACGGCTGCACCTGATTCAGTGATCCCATACAGTGGCGTTAATGCGCCTGTAACCTGTCCTGCGTCGTTTTCTTTCATCACCGGCCAAAGGGTTGAAAGCGTATCGAACACTACTAAATCGAACTTTTGTGTTCGTACCTGACTGGCCAGCCATGAAATAAGCTTCAACCATTCGTCCATCGACGGCTTACCCATAAACGGTCTTGATATGATGGTCAGGTTATTTTTCAACCCAACGGTTTCACGACGATTCATCCATATACCGTGTGATTCTTCTGTGACGACGAGAACTTTAGATTTGCAGACTTCGGTTGCTAGATGGCCGCCCTCATCCATTATCCGGTACAACCAGGCGAGCAGCGTCGTTTTTCCAGCTTTCCACAAACCTGTTAGAAGTGTTGTGTGTCCCGGCGATAGATAACCATCCCACTGATAGGTAATATCCGTTTCCCCGGTAATGTCGCATATATTGATCGCCTCAAATGTCGTGTCGCGCACCGCCCACTTGTTAAGGGCGCAACCAGATTTTTCGCCGTTATCTTGATCAAAATGGCCCTCAATTACAGCTACGCTGGCTTGATCTGGTTCGTACCGACAAATACTGGTTACGATCCTTGAAACTTCATTTTCGGGTAATGGTGGATCACATCGTGTACTGTTGACTACTGAAATCGCCGGGAATATCTCATCGTAGCACATTCCTGCACGACGCATTGATCCCGCAAGTCGCGCAAGGGCGTCGTTCCGTTGGCCCTTTGGGATAAGATTGCCCGATTTATTGAGCGTGTTTGGTTTCTGCAACTTACCGTTACAGCAATTGTCTAGCATTGACGACATCGCCGATGGGGGTACGGATATGTTGGGACTGGTTAGCTCAAAAGTGTCAGCCCATCGATAATCTTTACCATCAATCGACGACGGCCAAATTACTACATAGCCGGTGTCACCCGTTTTTACATCCACATGCTCGGCAAGTTTACCGTTTACGCTGGACCACGATTTACCTTCTGGAATACGATAGAAGTAATGTCTTCCACCGTGAGGGGTAAACGACATGGCATCAGCAGAAGATAATAGCGTTATCATCTTCGGGTCATTCAGCCACAGATTGTCCGCTCCATCGATGTCGATTACGATAAGACCATCAAGCGCTAATCCTATATTCGCGTTGGGCGTGTCGGCCCACCACCGCTCAATCTGTTCGATGTCGTCAGTGGCGTCCTTAAAACCATTCGGAGCCAATCTGCCCAGTGGGGTTTTATCGTTAGGTGTGACGGGGAATATCTCGAAACCGTTTTCAGCGTAATTCATCGCAGCTTGCAAAACCGATACCGCTGGCGTATGATGTTTGTTGTCGCCGTCTTCGCCCACGCTCGAACGTGGGCTTTTTTTGTACTTCATGTCAAATACCATCCATCGCTAATTCCCGCTCTGCTTTATCAAGTTCACGTTGTCGCGCCTTTGTGATATGTGATGGGGTGGATGTAGGGTCGGTGCGCCGTTCGCAGAATCTTTGCATCGCCTCCAAGCTGGTACAGGTGGTGGCACCCACAACAATAGTTTCCAATTTCACCCCTTTGATCCCGCGAGATGCCCATCGGCTTACCGTGCAATAATGTGGCGGCTTACCGTTGCGACATTTCGGCAACCTTGCGGCGGCGTCGGCAAGTGGCATCACGGTTTCGTTTGTTAAGTCAATCACAGATGAATCTCCACAAGTCTTGGCGTATACGCACGCGACCAAACGTTGCGTGATAAACATGTACGCCTCCACTTAAGTGAAAATAGATTCGCAGATGGCACCAAAAGTCTATTTCGATGTGGAGTATTGGGTTGCAAACGCGGATTCGGGGCTGAAATAGATTTTTCAATAAATCTATATTAGTCTATTTCGGTAGGTGGGATTGTAAGATTGTTACTCTTTGATGTTGTGAATATCAGAAGCATTGATGCCACTTTGCGGAAAAACGGTTCTTGTAGTGCGACGAGTTTTTTTACCTTGGTATTTTTCCTCGCCATGGTGTGCTCGGCCAGCAGTAACATACCTGACCCATGTTTCAAATGCGGGTAGTCTATACCCTTCGCTTTCATCGAAATTTTCTTGAAGCCATAGATAAGTGGCCTTATCGTTTTCCGGTGGTGGTTCCATTTTGGATTCTGCAAATTTCCATGTTTGATATGCTTTTTCCTTTGAAGGTTGTAACGGAGGAATAGATTCATTCTTATCCGTAGGCTTTACCGCCTGCTCGGTGGGTACGGGTTGTACTGTCTGGTTAGATTCAGCCGCCAGATCGGGCATCGCCGGTGTTGACGCTGGTTGTATCGGGTCCGGTGTTTTAGATTTGTGCGTCTGCTCATCCGTGACGGGAGGCAATGTCTGATGTAATTTTATCCCCAAATCGTCTGCAACAACCGTCAACGCTTCTTCCATACGACCTACTTCATCATCGGTCAGACTTTGAACCTGAGCCATGCGAATCGAATAAACCATCGCTTTCAACATTCGCACTCCTTCCGTCTGTGTGACCTGTTGAAGTATGGTGTTATACGGATTTATCGGTTCCACATCTTCGCAAAATGTATCATGGATCGCAGCCACCCAACTATAACGCTCCGGTAGGCTCAGCGCTCTCGTCGGTAATCTTCCAACTAAGCCGCGCTGTTCTTTGCCTACCTGCTTTGCCGCTTCATCGCAATCCAGAATAATCCGACGAAATCTTTCAATGACGTGATCGCCACCTTGCAAAAGTTCATCCGCGCGAATGGCTATTTTTTTCAAGCGGTTGTTCAGGGGTGTAGGCTCATATTTATACCGGTTTTCACTGTGTTTTACAGAGATATTCGGCGCGGGTGTCGATTTTATGTCAGGAAATGCAACTTGGCCGGATTCAGCCGCCACCTTTCTAGCGATCTCCATTGTCTCTACAGATTGTTCAACAACCCAACCGTGTAGCTTAGATTCATTTATCAGTTTATCATTGTTCCCATGCTTCGTTGTTTCCCACATGCGGATATTGCTTTCACGCCGAACTTCTAATTTGTTTTGTTGTAGTTGGGTGAAATTTGAAACGGGAAGTGAGAAAAACTTAAACGTAAAGTCTCTGTATTCCTTAAATTGTTCACGCAACCGTTCCTCCACAACTTCTACAATAGATTGTGTGTCTTTCATTACAACGAGCATACGTGAAGGTGAAAGCTGTCCGAATTCTGCCTGATTTGAGAATGATTTCCATCTTGCGATTTTTGCAATCTTGCAAGCCGCTGAGTTACTACGTGGACCGCGAATATTTTCCATGATAGCTGCATTTAGAGTTGTTTTTGTTGCATGAGAATTTCTGCGGGTTGGATACCGTTTCGACTCGCCAAAGGATTGCTGGCGTTTTTCGATCTTTTCCCGAAGCTCCTTCTTGCGCCTGCGATATTCTTTTTTGAACCAAGCCTTATTTTTGCGAAAGTGCTCCACACATAGATTATTCAATTCGGGGAGAATCTTCTCATCGTGCAAGTGATTGAGATCATCGTAGAACGGGAATGGAGGATAGAGATGATCTTGGAATGGGGAATAATGGTCGAAATACATCCACGAACGACAAATGAGATAATAATCAGACATGCAACACCTTTCCGCCGGGTTGCCTCTCCGATTCATGACGGTGTTGCCAAACATGAATCGGGGAAGCACTTGGTTGGAGCGACCAACCATCCCGACAACTTAACTCTATCCAATTTTCGCCACGATTGCACGGGCTTTTTCACGGTCAATTTCGGCGTAAATTTCAGTTGTAAATGCTGACCGATGGCCAAGTAAAATCCGTGCGGTTTCAATTCCGTATTCTTTTCTTACCATTGTTGCGTAATTGTGGCGTAATCTGTGAGGCGACCACTTGGGGATATCTGCCAGTTCACAAGCTCGGTGAATCGCGCGACGATAAGAATCCGTTGTGTAATGTTCGTTCGGTGTGCGCTTGGGTTTTCTTTTTGGCTTACGCTTTAGCTGGCTTGGCTGTACGCGCGTTTTTCTATTGAGCCTGTCCTGAACGCGACGTTGCTCCATCGCTTCAATGGGTGAAAACAAATATGCCTGCGTGTCAGATTTCAGATAGGGTTTAAGAATCTTTTTGGCTCGCGGTCCGAGTTCAACAATGCGATCATATCCATGATGTTGCGACTTATGGGATTCGGGGCGGTACAACCAAATCTTACCGCCGGTTTCAATATCGCATCCGCGCATGATAGTGAGTTCTGCGGACCGCATACCGGTCAACCGTTGCAACTGAATCAGCGTCCAGACTTGCGGTAATAAAAAAGGTTGAACAGTATCAACGTAGGCATCCGGTACAGGTGTAATCTTATTCCCTTCCGGTGCGGTTGTTCGCCCACGACGTAGCCCAGGCATCGTTGCCAGTGCTCGATAAGTTGTCTCAGGAATCAACTCGGCGTGAACACCCCATTTGAAAATCCGTTTTATCCGACCGATGTTATCATTGATGTAGGTGCGACTATGTCCTTCGTCGATGAATCGTTGCTGAATGGCTTTGAGTTTGAGCGGAGTAAATTCAGTAACGGGTAATTTACCGTAGAGCAGTTTCAACGGCTTCATCACATGCTTGACATGCCATACTTCTCTGGTATGTCGCCCGTTCTTGATGTAGTAAGTCTTGGCATGCTTGAGGTAGGCAATCAACACAGTGCTCACCGCTGGTGTATCGTCGGGTGAACGAAGACAACGCCCGCCCGCCAACCACTCACCAATCAGGGCATCGTACGCGGATCGGCTGGCTTTCGATTTGTGGGGGCCGAGGTAGTAATCCCGCCCGTCGATGGTAACTACGGCCTGTCCTGTAGCCCTGTGAAGGCGACATTTCGGTGTTTTAGGCACTTTTTCAGTCATAACGCGGCTCCAAAACGGTAGACTACCGTTTTTTTGTCCTCTGTGCCGCCTTATCCCCCTTGGATAAATGGTCGAAATAACCTATAAAAAAAGGTATTATCGAGCATGGAGACGATGGGACTCGAACCCACGACCTTCGCATTGCGAACGCGACGCTCTCCCAAACTGAGCTACGTCCCCTAGAAGTATTCACAGCGTACCTTCCGCTGGCCCCAAGTCAAGCCGGAAGACGACCGGTTCGCCGGCGGGCTCGTCCCTAACGAGGCTCCATCCACATTCACCGGGCTCGAACCGGTGCTGGCGTTGGCTGCCTCCGGTCGCACCCCAATCCCGATGAACATCGGGACGGTGCCGA
>CBDTZI010000121.1:0-8637 GCA_965364865.1 uncultured bacterium
ATCCGCAACATATTGTATAATCTCATCAAACATCACCACCTGGTGTTCAAACGCACCCTTCCCAAGTAACAAATTCAACGATAAAAATGCCGTCGTCATTTCACCCGGAATCGCAATGGTTTTCCCACGAAGATCGTCCACGTTCATCGGTTCACGCGTGACCACCATCGGACCATAGCCATCACCCATGCTCGAACCACAATTGGTCAGGGCATATTTGTCCGCCACATAAGGATAGGCGTGAATGCTGATGGCGGTGATGTCCAGCTCGCCGCGGATCGCGCGTTCGTTCAGCGTTTGAATGTCCTGCAACACATGCTTAAACCGCCATGAGCCCGAATCCAATTTGTCCGTCGCCAATCCGTAGAACATGAAGGCGTCATCCGGGTCCGGGCTGTGGCCCAGCGTTAAAAGTCTGGTGTCGACATCTGAATTCGGCTCTGTTCCCGACGCGGTGCCTGATTTTGTGTTTGCAGTCATCAATCTCTCGTTTCGCTATCATAAAAAGAAGTACAAGTTATTACACCCATTACACACGACCCTGCGGCGTGCTTCAAGCGGTGGAAACGTCAAAATAACCATTTTTCGAGACAGAGATCACGGTTCAAGAAAACCGCTGATTCAGGCGATATCCAGTTATGACCAGAATTTAGCCCTATAAGTGGAAAATCAAGGCGGCCATCTTGTAACACACCCGTCACGGCCGGCCAGGATAACCCGCTTCGGACAGAATAGTTTCTTGTTATGACCATCTGCGTTGTGTAGAATAGGGACAGAGGATTCGTACCGAGCGACGAACCGGGTGAGGATGATTTAATGAAACGAACAGCGCAGTTCTATCTGTTTCTCGCCACCGGTATACTCGGACTATCCACCGGCTGTTATACCGATGCCTCGGGTTTACAGGCACAATCCAAATCACTCATGGTCGAACAAGACTACGCCTGCATCACTGACGAAGACGCCGCTCGCATGACGGATCAGGTACTCCAACTGGTGAACCTGGAGCGATCTAGCGTCGGAATCGCCCCGGTGGTACTCAATGACAATCTCGATCAGGTCGCGTCGAACTACGCCTGCAAAATGATCGAAGAAGGGTTTTTCGGTCACGAAGAACCCGATACCGGTCGTGGTCCGGGTGTGCGTGCGATGCTCGGAAAATATTCTTTTTTTGCGGTGGGCGAAAATCTCGCAGCCGGCCAGGAAACCGCAGCCGAGGTCATGCGTGTCTGGATGGAAAGCCCGTCGCACCAGGCCATCATTCTCGATCAACGATGGAAGCACATCGGAATTTCCGTACACAACGGCGGCGAACACGGTATTTACTGGGTCCAGGAATTTGGTGACCCCGCTGACTTTTAATTTTGATTAAGCGTTTGTTACTCAACTCGCAGATCGTAGATTTTACATGAATGAAGTTCCAACATCCGCCCCACTCCCCTTTGAACGAAAAACACACAATCCCGAACAAGGTGTACGTCTGATCGTAACCGGCCAAGTGGGGCTGGATAAAAAACCGTTCCTGCAACAAGTCGTGAAAATCGCTCAACAAAACGATCACGAAGTCAAATTGTTTAACGTGGGTGAACTGATGTGTGCGGAAGCGCCGGACATCGTGCCCCACCGAATCCTCGATCTTCCAAGGCAAAGATTAAACGCACTGCGACGAAGCGTCTTTAAGGATATTCTCGCGGAAGCAGCGACCGGCACGAACATCATCGTCAATACCCACGCCACGTTCCGCTGGAAACATGGCCTGTTTCACGCGTTCGACCATGATCAACTACATGAGCTTGATGCGGATTTATACGTTACGCTGGTGGATAATGTCGACGCGGTACACGAACGACTCGTGCGGGAGCATGAAATCTCCCATACGATGAAAGATATTTTGGTCTGGCGTGAAGAGGAAATCGTCGTCACGGAAGCGATGGCGGAAGCGGTTGCGGGTTATGGCCGATCCTATGTCGTGTCGCGCAGCCATCCCACTATTACTACGCAGTCGATATATCGTTTGATGTTCGAACCACATCTCAAGCGTATTTACCCCTCGTTTCCGATGACGCATATCATGGATCAACCGGCGGTGTTGCGGGAAGTGGAAAGTTTTCGCGATGCACTGGCTGATCATTTCATCACGTTTGATCCGGCCGACCTGGATGAAAAACGTTTGATCATGGACGCGGACCAAGCTGAAAAACGTGGCGAAACCCATCTGTCGTTAACCGTCAATGGCCAACTCACGACGTTACCGGTGGCTGAGATTACGCGGGTGGCCAAGGACATCGACGCACAGATTTACGCCCGCGATTTCAAACTGATCGAACAATCGGACATGATCGTCAGTTACATCCCGGTACTACCAGACGGAAAGCCAGCGTTGTCATCGGGTGTGGAACGAGAATTACAGCACGCGTTTGAGAGCACCAAGGAAGTGTACGTCATCTGGCGGCCCGACTGCGAACCCTCTCCCTTTGTCACCGAAACTGCGACCCATGTGTTTTCTTCGATCAAACAGCTTTTCGATCATTTCCAGAAGAATGGTTACATGGGCGATTTCCAACTTCACTTGTCCTAAATGATGTCCTAAATGACTTTCTCATTCATAGTAATATCGCATGAACCGCCCCCCACTCAAAAAACTCTTTGAAGAAAAACTGTCGATCGACATGCCGCTTGATCAGCTGTCACTCGATACAATACGACAGGGTTTTTCCACCCTGTTCGACCGGGCTTTGCTTGGCGTACAAAAGGAAGGGCTCGACCTGGACGACGTTGAAATGAATCGCTTTTTGCTCTGTCGAGCCACAGGGAAAAAGGAATTCAAAGTTCCCGCTGACTCCTTATCAGACTTGGATCGCCTGAAAAACTCTATCATTCAGAATTTTCGGAACCACGACAGAAATTCACAAGTTGACGATTTATACATTGTAGGTCTGCTCGTTGGAGTAATCACAGATCAGCCCCTATAATTTCACCATTTCGAGGGCGATAGGGAGTGCCATTTCCCAAGTCACTCACATGCAAGAAAACGCACGTTTTTTCAATGTTTCTTGAATAATTCTCTTGTCGAATGAATTCAAACCTGATAGTATACGGGTGTCGGCAGTTTTTATTTAGTGGTCAAGCTTTTGGGGAGTTGTAGATATGTTGTTAGGAAAGAAGCATTCCTGTTTATTCGCGGTGGCGATCTTTTTCACAATGGGTGTAGCCACCTCATCCACTTTCGCATCCAGTCCTTTAGCAGCGTCACAAGGAAATGGGGAAAGTTTATTTGCGTCTGGCTCCACTGTTATCGATTTTGAAAGCACTGGTTTTGGGAGTGTGGCGTCACTAGCCATTCCCGGTATTTCATTCCCCAACTCCACCGACAACTATGTTGTCTTCAACTTCGCGCCGTTTAACAGTTCAGTGGTCTCGGTAGTAGATGGAGTGATCATCATAGAATTTGACACACTTCAAGAAGCTGTCGGGATTGATTACACGGCCATCTCAAACCTGACCTTTGAAGCATATTCCGATTCGGGTACCACGCTGATCGGATCAACAACGTCCTCCGGCGCACTAACCGGATTTTTCGGAATTGATAGTGATGGCGCTATGATTAAAAGAATTCTGATACACGATGGCGGTAGCACATTCCAACTGGATAACCTGACGTTTGGTTCACTCGCTCCGGTCCCTCTACCCGCTGCGGTATTGTTGGGCATATTTGGGCTGGGCACGGTCGGTGTATTTCGACGAAAACTGAAGTAAGCACAACAACTAAAAATAGTACAACCCCGTTGATCCCATAAGATCAGCGGGGTTTTTCTTTTTTACATTTCAATTCAGGAACGATGAATCTTAATGGCGATTGTTAATGATAATTCATCAGGATTAACAAATCTTGTCCCTGGTACCCGACATTCAAAAACCTTCGATTATTCTACGTTTCGAGTTTTTGTTTATTGACTGTGTTTAAGAAATCCGACGCTGGAAGTAAACATTCGTTCCGTATCGATCGGGGATCGATCCTCTTCCTCCTCATCCAGATCAGACAGGTTGGCAACACACATCGAACAACCCACCACGTCCAGATGAAACTGCGTATAACTTCGCCAGGGTTCGTCCAACACTTCCATCAGATACGAGCCAAGCGTACTTCGTTTCAAGCAGGTCAACCGATGCTCCCGCCAGACCCGACTGACCGTGACATCCGCTTTGGATTCATCGAGACAGTCCAGCGCTTCTACGTCATGCTGAGAGAGAAAGGTTTTCAATTTCTGGATCGCCCGAAACTTCACGCCCGCTACCGATTTTTGATCCTGTTCCAGTAATTCCGCGACGTCCAGATTTCGCTTACCACCAAAGAAGATCAACTCAATAATTTGTAGGTCATCAAACGCGTCACGGTCACGATAATCGCGAATGAGTTTTTTCAATAGATCGATCAGAAGCTGTTCCTGCTCACGTTGCGCTTCGGCGACGACAGCGATCCCGCTGGGTGATTGCGAATCCACCGGAACGATCCGATCCCACCACTCACCTTCATCATCGGGCTGAGAGATGGTTTTAATTTTTTTCTGCCGCAGTAAATCGTAGAGCTTATAACGCAAAATGGTAAACAGATAAGTTTCCAACGATCGTGAGGTATCGAAATTGGTCGCGGAGTTTAGAAAACCGATAAACGCTTCTTGCACGAGGTCTTCCGCATCACTCAAACTGGAGGTGCGCGCACGAGCGAAAGCCAACAATCGTCCACTAAATCGGTCGATCAACTGTCTCCAAGCGTTTTCATCGCCCGATCGTATTTGTTCTACCAGATATTGATCTGCGCTATTGGTGGATTCCGACACGCTGACACTCGTTTAGAATGGGTTCGTCACAGGCCAAGTAGACGCTCGTCCATGTCCTTGACCTGATTTCCTTCACGAAAGAATCATACCGGAAAGAGGTTTGATGTGCTATAGCGACCCACGATGATGTAATACCTGTATGACGATCATCATCATGATAAAAGCGAAAAGTGAAATGATCCGCAGGGACCAGGTGAACTGGCCTCGGGTGCCGGCGTCGAGAAACAAATAACAGACATACAAAAAGGCGAACATGACCATTCCGATCATCAGCGATTTGCCGAGAAATCCGCGATTGAACAGCCGTCTGTGCGAGGGTTGATGGTCATGCACATTTACCAGCGCAACATCACCCTCCATCGCATTAATTTGAAGCTGCATCTGATGTTCAATTCGTTGCTGATCGAGTTGAACGTGCGACATCGCTGCATCGATATGGGCTTGTATTTCTATTTCACTGGGGCGGGGCGGTATGGATGGAAATGTATATTGCTCAGCAGATTGCGCAGAAATCGCAACGGTAGATTCCGGTAAAAACATTTTCATTCGGGATTCGTGTTTACCGTCTATTAAAAGAAAAATTGCTGCAGCCACAGTCATAGAAACCATGATAGAGAAAAACATTGCAAATTTGAATTTTTTCAAACAGACTAGACTCCCTATACCGATGATGCCAACCACCATTAATATCCCAAGTAACGATATTGGTATTTGTAAGTTAGACCAAGTCATCATTTCTTCTTTCAAACGATTACAATTTTCTCAAATGAACATCAATTCGTCAGGCATTTTGATCCTTCGCCGGATCCGAATCCCAGGGCCTGGACGTTTTGTCGTGATCGTTCGCAGGCAATTCAGCGGACAACGGTTGAACGTGAGCGGAATCGCTGTCCGGGGTTCCCTGATAAAAAGGCTGGGGTGCTTTTCGTTTACGACCGGTGAAAAAAGTCAGTCCCAGAAAAATCAGCGAACTAAACACCAAACCCACGATTAATCCCGCACGATCTTCGTTGCATAAACATTGTCCCCACTCGTTACGATGACCCCATTCGATGGAAATAGCCGTAATCGTCGCACCGATGCCAAACAAGGCTGCGGAAATCAAAAAAGGTCTAATCGATTCACGCCAAAATCCTTCGCGTTTAACAGCCGTCGTTTTTCTAAGCGAAAAAATCATCATGGCGGCACAGCCCATTAAACCCATAAGCTTTTCCATTGTATGGTGAGGCTCGTGACCTGAAAGCATCGTCAGCACAAACAATGCGACCATGCCGCCCATACTCAAGAACGATACCATACCCCAGAACGCACGCGTGATCCCCCATCGTGTTCGAGGATGATTCGGCGTCTCTTGCACGGAATAAATCGGACTCCGGCCTTGTGATTGAGGTGTGTCCGTTACGGGTTTCGCAAACGGGGGTAGCGGCGAAGTCGGCGTTAGTCGTTCGAGGCTCAGTGTCGTATCACCCTGCGCAGGGGCTGCCATAGGTTGGGCACCCGCAGTCTGGACAGACGGATTCCACCACGACGACGCCTGAATCACCAGGGAGGTAATTCCCACGACACCCGCAGCGATCCATATAAACGCTTCGGGATCACCCTCCATCATGCCTACACACACCGCGGTCACCGGTATCGCGATAAAGGCGGAACCGATCGCACTGCCAAAACTCATTTCGCCCTCCGCCGATCGATTGAAACTTTTCTCCCATCGCTTAAACGTGGCGATCAAAGCTAACGCGAGCAACAGACCCAGCCCTTCTTCGTGGTAGTTGTGTGAATCCAGCATCGGAGCAGCACCGATGGCTAACAAGGGCACACAACATCCGAATCTAATGGTCCGCTGCATCCAGGTGGGGCCGTGTTGAGCGGCAAAGTAGGGAATCATTTTACGCGACAAAAACAGTCCCGCGATCATAAAGACAACCAGCATACCTGCGCCCGAACCAACCTCTTCAGCCTGGTGACCGCCCATCGTGTTGGCAACGACAACACCCATAGCGATCGCCATCGCGAGCGCCATGAACAATCCCAAGATGGTTCTTCGACGCCGTTCAATCGCTGTCACGTCTAAAACAGGTGAAGCTTGCGGTTGTGATCGCAAAGGATCTTGCTGTACCGGCTGAGGATACCTACCCGCCAGCTTGGCCATTTTCTTTTCGATTTTGTGCGAAACCCGGTCTACCCGTTTTGCCATTTTTGCGGGCAACGGTGAAGCCGCGTCGGGAAATCCACCGTACGCCGGTGGTGGAGGCGGATAGGCACCCACGCGCGGAGCCGGGTTGGGTGATGGCAAGGGTGAATCGGCTAGATTCGCACCCTGGCGAACCGCACCTTCGAGACTCTTGGGACTGAAACCGGCGAGACTTTTCTTCACGGTTTCAACCTCTAATAGTTCGCTAACCATTTCGTCCACGGACTGGTAACGATCCTTGGGATCCTTCTGCATGGCTTTGCGAATCACGTCGCCAAACGGATGCGGCAGATTATCCAGCTCGGGTTGCGCGGTGAGGTGTTTCATCAACACCTCAGCCATCGTCGATCCTTCAAACGGAACCTTGCCGAGTAACATTTCATAAAGCATGACCCCCAGCGCATAAATATCGATACCACTGGAGTAGTTTCCGCTGCCAATTTCCGGAGCCATGTAATGTACGGTTCCGATGCTGGCGGTCTGTACACTGTGACGCGACACGGAGATAAATTTACTCAATCCATAGTCGCCAATTTTCACATAACCATCATCGTAAAACAGATTGCCTGGTTTTAAGTCACGGTGAACAATGCCGCGATCGTGCAGATACGATAGCCCCTTGCCGATTTCTCTGGTGAAAAAGGCGGCTTTTTGCGGGCCGAATCCTTTTGGCTCGGCAATGAGCATGTCCTGTAACGAAGGACCAGAGCAGTATTCCATCACGATGACATAGTTGCCATCGTTGGCTTTCTTCACGTCGAAAATTGAAACCAGGTGCGGACTTTTCAAGTTGATACAGTGACTCACGCCACGCAATTCGACTTGCGGATTTTCGCGAAGATATTTGAGCGCGACTTCGCGCCCGCCGTCGCTGAGGGCGTAATACACTTCGCCGAACCCGCCCCGGCCTACCGCACGTTGTATCGTATAACCGTCGAGTGGACGATCACCATGTTTGAAGGTATAGGCCATTGTTATGATCTTTCATTGATTCAGCGATGCACGGAATTCGATCCGTGTCGTGAGTAACCATTTTATATTGTAGAAACACCGGGTAATGTACTTCTCCACGGTTCCAAGGCTAAGGTAATGCCTGCGATTTCGATCGATTCACCGATCAGCAACTGTACGGGCTCGGTATCCACATGGCCGTCATTTTTCGAGCGGATCCACAACCCGTCATTTCGCTCAAACAGAACCAACGACCCGCCAGCATGACGACAACGGATATGCGCGGTTGGACCGTTACCCAAAATCGCCTGACGATCAAACAATACAACACGTCTTACGTCGTTGGGCATTTTTGTTGTGTCACTCAAATCCAAAACCGCAGACGGACTTTTTCGACTCGGCATGCGGAAGGTGAACTTGGCTTTTTTGCCCATCACAACCCGGTCCCCGTCACGAAGCAGCTGTTGCTTCGTGCGACGACCAGCTACATCCACATCCTTCGTGGCGTAAAGAAAATAATCTTCATCTACGCGATTGATGTTGGCATGTCGTTCGGAAATATCGCTGAACAAAGGCACATCCGCAGACTGCAACGAAGCGGCTCGACCGATCGAAACACTTCCACCACGAACCAGCAAATAACTGCCGCCACCA
>CBDTZI010000122.1:0-8635 GCA_965364865.1 uncultured bacterium
TCAGTACCCAGAAAACAATGGGTGTACCCAACGCTCCGATCACCCGGCTCCGCTGTCGTAAAAAGCGCAGCACTTCTCTCTGCCATAATGTCATCATAGGCAACAGAAAAAAAGATTTAGGCATCATTTCAGTTTGTGTCGTACTCATGGTCGTGATTTCAATAACCATTCATTCCCGCTAGTGATCATCGCCGAGGCGACGGCCGGTCAAGTGAACAAAAACATCGTCCAGCGTCGGTTTTCCCAACGTAATACTTTCAATCTCACCCGGAAAGGATTCGATCAGTTCGGGTACAAACACGTGACCTTTTTCACGCTCGATGCGCACCACGTCGTCAACCACATCGACTTTTCCGCCAAATCGACTCGTCACTTTTTCGCAAAGCGCAGACGGGTTGGCCGTCGAAACGGTAAGCACGTCGCCGCCGATCGTTTCTTTTAACGCAGCCGGCGAATCAATCGCGACCAGTTTTCCCTCGTCCAAAATTCCAATCCGATCACAGCGATCGGCTTCGTCCATCAAATGGGTCGTAATTAAACTCGTAACACCCTCCTGATCGCGCAATTCCACCAGGTAATCCATCAACCCGCGACGAGCCGCGGGGTCCAATCCGGTGGACGGCTCATCAAGAATAAACAACGCCGGGCGGTGCAAAAGCCCCTTCGCCAGTTCTACGCGTCGCTGTAAACCGCCCGACAGCGTTTCGACGCGATCATTCGCACGATCGGAAACGCGAAATCGTTCGAGCAATTCACCGGACCGTTTTCTCAACGAATCGCCACGCAGCCCATACAAGTGACCCTGATGAATCAAGTTTTCCATGACGGACAGCTTGCCATCCAGGCCCGGATTTTGAAACACCACGCCGATGTGATTTCGTACCTCGTCACGCTGTGCAACGACATCGGCTCCGTTCACGCTCGCAGATCCGGATGAGGGCGAAATCAAAGTGGTAAGAATTTTGAACAGTGTCGTTTTACCGCCACCGTTGGGACCGAGCAAACCAAAAATCGATGCACGATCGACGTCAAACGAAACCGCATCCAGCGCGACGCGCGAACCGTATCGGTGGGTTATGGTTTGAATTTGAACGATTGAATGTTCTGCCATGAGGGAGCAAGGGGAGATCGCTGGAACGAGAATCTTTTCTCGTTCCCACCTATGTTCTATATATCGTTGGTGCGAGAATGGATTCACGCACCAGCACCACTCTGTTTTGCGCCGCCCACAAGGGTCACAGACCCCCGGCTGGGGGCGACGTTACAAATGTCCTTGACGTTACAAATACTTATTCATTGTACGAATCAGTACACTTACACCTTGTCGATCATCATCACGATCAACAGCAAGGGGAGATAAATGATCGATGCGATGACGTGTATACGGGCAGCTCGGGTCGTCTTCATTGACACAAAACGCAGGCCACTGACTAAAAATAGTATTCCCAGCAGCATGGCGGCGACCGCATACGTCATACCTGTGACACCATACAACGCGGGGAGCAAACTCGCGGAAATCATACCGACCGTATGGGTCACAACGTGCAGCCTGATCCGCGTACCCTCCGGGTCGATCACAGCCAACACCGGGAATCCACCCTTCGCATAGTCTTCACGATATTGCCACGCGATGGCTGCGAAGTGTGGCATCTGCCAGAAAAAAACAATGCCGAACAAGAGCCACGCTTCCACCGTTAGCGGGTTACCCACGGCTGCCCATCCGATCACCGGAGGTAACGCACCGGGGATCGCACCCACCACCACCGACATCGAAGTCACTCGTTTTAATGGCGTGTAAAAGAATACATAGATAATATATGTTAGCGCAGCCAGGGTCGCGCAAGTCGGATTCAAATAGGCCGACAGATACACCACCCCCAGCAACACCGTGCCGATGCTGAAGGTTAAAACCTCATTCGGCGTCAATTTCCCAGAAGGTAAAGGACGCGATTGTGTACGCGGCATCAGCTTATCATATTGAATTTCCAGATATTGATTCATCGCGTTGGCACCAGCTGCGACGAGCCCGGTACCCAACACCGCATGAAACAACAACACCATCGCACTCGTGGTTAAAGGTCCCGACCAAGCCAGATAAAAACCGACCGCCGTCGCCATCAACACAAGACTCGCGATACGCAGCTTCGCAAGTTCTACATAAGCCCACGCGCGGGACTGATGATCCAATGCCACCGTCGTTGCTGCATCCACCCTATCATTCATCATGTGGCCACCGTTGTATTTTGTATAGAAGTTGTTCGTGGATTCACATGGGTCAATCTTCGATAGCTGAGCAGCGTCAGCAAGACGCTGGATACCAGCAATAAAGCACCGACCGCTACGTGAACCGACGGAATCGCCCAGATCAGCAGATCCGATTGAAGACCACCCATCACCGTAACGATCAAGGCAAACCCGCCCAGAATTAACTGAAGAACCATTAACAAACCCAATATCCAACCCATCTTTTGAATGAGTTCACCCGATCGTTGTAAACCGATGACCCACATCACGATCCACCCAATCAGCATCGCGACCACCACGGCCCATAGCAGATGGAGAACCAGCGAGTATTGGCAATTAAAATGACGCAGCCCACCGCCCAGGGATAACTGGATGAAAATAGCAAACGAGGTGAACGCACATAATTTTTGTAACAGATTCGCACCCACGATCGGAATCATCTTGGCTGGTTCTTGCCAGCTTCTGGAAACCACCAGCGCGGTCACTGAAGCCAAACAGAAACAAATCTGACCCCAGATGCCATGTACCATAGCCCACAACGTTGATATTTCTACTACGCGCACACCACCCATTACACCCTGCACGCAAATTGCGACAAGCGTTCCCAAACCCAGCCAGCGTACATACCCGCCGCAGCCCCAGGTGAAGAATACCAACACAATCGCAAACATGCCGACAACCCAGCCGATGAGTCGATGGCCATGCTCCCAGCGCGTAGCGACCTGATCAAACCATCCGGGTGGATTCACATAATGACCATCAGAGGTAGGCCAATCGGGATAGGCCATCCCCGCTTCTTTGCTGGTTACACCCGCACCCACGATCACCAACGGGAAAATCATAATGGCGGTCAGACATGCAATCACATGCAAACTGCGGCGGTAGGAAGTAGACACAGAGGTAGTTTCGATCGGTGAGGTTGTCATGGAATCGACTGAGGTTAAAGGTCAGGATGTTGATGAAGATGTCGACTTCGACGAATGAAGTATAACCCCGTACCGGTAATGCCCATGAGAACAAACCCAATAAAGCCCGCCAGGACAATCACGCCAGCCAGCGCCCCTTTGGCCATGCCGGATTCCGGATCACCAAAACAGACCGCACAGGCATGAACAGGTTGAGCAGCGGCCAGCATCACTACGCAAACAATAGCAGTCGATATTATTTTGAATTTCATGGGGGACTTCATAGGTAACTGACCCCCTTTAATTTTTTCAGAAACCACACGCCGTACACAATCAATACTACAGCCCCCGCCAACGAAGCGTATCCAATCACCAATGAGAGTGTCTCCTGGTGATGATTATAGTTGCGGATCGCCCACAACCCAAAACACACCGATAGTATGGTCGAAATCGTTATAAAGAAAATATGGAATGCTTTGAGTGACATCGTGTACCCTCTAAGTTGAATGATCTACTACAGCTTACCACACCCCGTGGATATTGATACCACACCATAAATTAATGGTGTGTTTCAGCTTCCTCCACGGCTTCATACCCCAGATCGTCCCACATATAGTGAACCGCCTGAGGTGGGTCGTCATTGACGGTCAGCACCGGAATCACCATCAACACCACGAAAAAGAAGGCACACAGTACAAGTGTAAACCAGATCCACGCCGACTTTTCCCATTTCAGGTGCATGAAAATCGTGGCCACCAACGAAGCTTTCACCACGGCAATCGCCAACGCGACGGCTACATTGCCCGTGCCGAAATCAACCCGAGACGCTAACACCGTAACAATGGTCAACACCGCCAGCGCGGCAAATACCATGATATACGATTTTACATGTTTGCTGACATCCGCATGCGAATCACTCATCGCAAACTCCTACATAAGATACATCACAGGAAATACAAAAATCCAGACCAGATCAACAAAGTGCCAGTACAATCCCGTACACTCGATACGATTCGTATAATGTTTCGGGTTTTCATGCCATAACTTACTGCCCGGCAGGATGAAATATCCGATGACAATAATCCCACCCAGCACATGCAAGCCGTGTAAACCGGTCATGGTAAAGTACAACGCATAAAAGTTGTTCGTCGATGGATACAGACCATGATGGAATTTCGGAAAATATTCAAACTTGATCTTGATGAACAAAAACGCCACGGCTAGACAAAACGTAATGATGAGATACATGCGGGCTTTGGAAAAATTGTTCATTTTCAGCGAGACCCAAGCTAACACCATCGTCACCGAAGAGACAATCAGAATCAGCGTGTTCAATCCGCCGATTTTCCAACTTAATCCCGCCGCGGTACCATTTTCAGGCCAGGCGGCAGGTCCTTCCAACGGAGCACCCACCTTGAGCAACACAAACGCGGAGAACAAGGCGCCAAACAGCATGACTTCCGATGCCAAAAACAACCAAATTCCTAATTTTCCACTATACACACCCGTTTCCGGATGGGGTTCTACGGTATAGGGTAATACTTCTGTTGACACGATTTAGGCCTCCGAATCCGCTTCAAATTGTGGTGTGAAATCTCTATCCGAACCAGGCTGACTGTACACATAGGGATCACGATAAACGATCGGGACCGTTTCAAAGTTTCCATGCGGTGGTGGTGATGCAGCCGCCCATTCCAACGTCGTTGCATCCCACGGATTGTTCGACACTTTTTTACCGCCCTTGATACTCATAAAGAAGTTAATAATAAACGGGATTTGAGCGAGTCCCAAACACCACGCCCCATAAGATGAGATGATCGCCAGACCCTGAATAGCCGCCCCGTGCTCATACACAGTCTGGTCGTATAGTCGTCGTGAAATTCCCGCCAGGCCCTGAAAGAACATGGGCATAAACACCACGTTGATGCAGATAAACGAGAACCAAAAATGGATTTTTCCGAGCGTGTTGTTCATCATTCGGCCAGTGGCTTTGGGGAACCAATAGTAAATTCCCGCAAAGAGCGCAAAGATGGTTCCCGGGGCGACGACATAGTGAAAGTGGCCAATGACGTAATAGGTATCGTGCAGATGAATGTCCGACGCAGGCAATCCTAAAGGCAAACCCGTCAATCCGCCGATCGCAAACATCGGCAGAAACGCCAGTGCGAAAAGCATGGGCACGGTGAAGCGAATCGACCCGTGATACAAACTGATAATCATCGCCGTTAAAATCACGACCGACGGAATCGAAATAATCATCGTCGTGGTGGCAAAGAACATGCTGATACTGGTGCCCATACCCGTCATAAACATGTGATGGGCCCAGACGATAAACGACATGAAGCCGAGGAAAATCGTCGAGTACACCATCGCTCGATAGCCCCACAGTGGCTTACGCGTGTTGTTCACCAGCACCTCAGCTACAATGCCCATGCCCGGCAAAATCAACACATACACTTCGGGGTGAGCCAGGAACCAGAACAGGTGCTGCCATAGCAGAGGACTGCCACCACCGACCCACGCCGCACGCTCGCCGCTGACCACCAGACCTTCCGGCATGAAAAAGCTCGTGCCGACCAGACGATCCATGAGCTGTAACACACCCGCAGCTTCCAGCGGCGGAAAGGCTAACAGCAATAGAAAAGCCGTTACAAACTGTGCCCAGACGAAAAACGGCAGACGAAACATCGTCATCCCTTTGGCTCTAAGCTGCAGAATGGTAACGATAAAGTTGACCGAACCCAGTAGCGACGACGTAATCAAACAGACCATGCCGATCAGCCACATCGTCTGACCGCTCGTCGCGATCACCGACAGCGGTGCGTAAGAAGTCCAACCGGAGTTGGCGGCTCCACCGGGAGCGAAAAAACTCGCCAACATCACCAGGCCACCCAACGCATAGACCCAGTAACTCACCATGTTCAGCTTGGGGAATGACATGTCCGGGGCACCGATCTGCAGGGGCATGACGTAGTTACCAAACCCACCAACCACAAGCGGTACGACGCCCAGAAAGATCATGATCGTGCCGTGCATCACGCCGAGGGAGTTATAAAACTCCGGCAGAATGATACCACCCGGCGCAACTGTCTCACCCAGCAGCTTGCCGATGATGGGAAGCTCTTGACCCGGATAGGCCAGTTGCCATCGCATAATCATCATCAGACAAAACCCGAAAAACAAAAAGCAAAGCGAGGTGATCGCGTATTGAATTCCGATGACCTTGTGGTCTATCGAAAAAACATATTTTCGTATCCAACTCAACTCGTGATGGTCATGACTCATTAAATTTAATCCTCGAACTCGTCTTCGTCGAACTCTTCAGGTGGCGCACTGGCCTGCTCAAACCACTTCTCATAAGATTCTTTCGTGTGAATCACCAGAATCGCCTTCATCGTGTAATGGTTGTTCCCGCAAAGCTGGGCACAGGCGATTTCGTAGTTGGCAGAATCACCTTTTTCAATGCCTTCTTTGCCTGCGATGAACCACACCGGAATACGCATACCCGGAATGGCATCTTGTTTCACACGTAAGACCGGAATAGAAAAACTGTGGATCACATCCTTGGATGAAATGTCCACGATCACCGGTCGATCGACCGGCACATGCAATTCCTGTGTCGCAAAATCATCTTCACCATGCGGATGATCGGTATCGATACCCAACGGATTCATCGCCATGTCAATATTCGCCGGCGATGTCGGACCAAAAAATCCATCCTTGCCGGAATAATGGAAGTTCCATGAAAACTGTTCTGCCACCACGCGAATACGCAGCGGATTGTCTTCCGCGGTGGGCAGTTCATTTTTTGCATTGGCCCAGGCAGGAATCGACAAGCCAATGAGCAACACCCCTTCAAAAATCGCAATCCCGATTTCCGCATATTTGGAAACCTTCGCTTTGATCGGCTTGACCTCGGCCTTGTGACCGGGACGTTGTCGAAAACGAACGAGACAATAGACAAAAAAGACGCCCCAACCGATAAACAGCGCCGCCATAAACCAGTGCAACGTATTGATCAGAGTGTCACCCGTATGCGCATAAGGCTGCTTTGCGATGTTGGGCGGCAAAAACATACCATACTCGCCCGCGATCTCGATGCCGGACATATCCGGTGCGTCCGCCTGTCCCCATACCGGAGATACCGCAAAAAGGGTAACGGTCAGCATACACAGCCACACCGCCACCGGTTTAACACGGCCTATCATCAGCAATCTCCTGCTAAAATAATAATATTTACGACGCAAGCTGCATCGTAATCACGCCCGGCCCATCGCGCGATTTGCGAGATGTAAAGCAATCATCATTTGCTAAGTCTTGAATGCCATTAAGCGGGTAACCCTACCCGCTTTTTTATTTGACTTCAAACGTAATATCCGAATTTTTTGTTTCGCCGTCGCCCACTGTCACATTGGCGGTTACTTTTCCAAAAGTCTCATGCCATGCTTCAATCACATAACTACCGGCAGGTAAACCAGTAAGTGTAAAAGTTCCCTGTTTACCCGTCACATCGAAAAACGGATGGTTAAAAACCGCAATATGTGCGCCCATCCAGGGGTGAACATCGCATTTCACACGAAACGGAGCTTCCGTTTGTAATTTCACAACCTTCTTCATGCCCTTCTTGGGCTGGGTAAAGTTCATTTCCTGATTCACCTTGGGCAGAAAATGGATGTTATGATTCGTGGTGTCGCCGTTATGAATCGTGATTTTTTGCGTATTCTGAATGGCCAACACATGAGGCTTGTACTGACAACCAAACTGATCCAATGTAACCGCATTGGTTCTGGCGGGGAAAGTTTTATTGCCCAAACCCTCTTTAATCGAAACGATGACGTTTCGTATCGTGATCGGATCGGTCTTTTTGTTCAAAATAACTTTTTCGGTTCCTATTTTTTTCTTTGCGTGAGCGCAGTTCGGATCCTTCTGGGTATTGATTTTTGATCGCTTGACTTTCTTACTTTTGGGATCGCCTTTGAAAATAATCTTGCCCGTAATGGTGGCGTTGTCCGCGGCGATCGCGGTGGTCACAAACGAACCCAACAAAACGCTCAAACAAACAGTCGCAATGGTCGTTGCGCGGTACATGATGCATCTCCTGATATTATTTTCCTGCGTGAATCGAATCCTCGATCACACCTTCCCCTGTAAAACATCCACGGTATATCCATACAATCTCTTAATCGTCAAATTCTTCGTCGTCGAAACCCTCGTCTTCACCTGAATCTTCATCAAACTCTTCTACCGGCACATCAATGATTTTCAATAGTGGCGATCGAACGTGCTTACGACCCGCATCAAACAGCGTATCCACCAGCATATTAATATGGTCAATCCCTGTCCCCGGATAGTTCGCATCCCCTTCATACGGACTGACGCCATCGGCAAAGTTTTTCGGCATCTTGGTACCTGGCTGAATGATATTCGGTTCGAGCATCCAGTTAAACACCCACGCACGACGTAGACGCTCATACGTCAATGAAAGG
>CBDTZI010000123.1:0-8557 GCA_965364865.1 uncultured bacterium
GACCAGACGGCGATCCAGGTGAAGTTCGCTGTTACCGGTACCCTTAAACTCTTCGAAAATCACTTCGTCCATCTTCGAGCCGGTATCCACCAGCGCGGTTCCGATGATGGTAAGGGATCCACCCTCTTCGACGTTCCGAGCCGCTCCGAAGAAACGCTTGGGTTTTTGCAGGGCGTTGGCGTCGATACCACCGGAAAGAATTTTTCCGGAGTGTGGAATTTCCGTGTTGTACGCGCGGGCGAGACGGGTAATCGAGTCGAGCAGGATCACGACGTCCTTGCCATATTCAACGAGCCGTTTGGCCTTTTCGATCACCATTTCCGCGACCTGTACATGGCGAGAAGCCGGCTCATCAAACGTAGAGCTGACCACTTCGGCGGTCGTGCTTCGCTGCATTTCCGTCACTTCTTCAGGCCGTTCGTCGATCAGCAGAACAAACACGCACGTTTCCGGATCGTTGTCGGCCACCGCGTTGGCGATTTTTCTCAGCAGAACGGTCTTACCCGTACGCGGAGGTGCGACGATCAACATACGCTGACCTTTACCGATCGGCGTACAGATATCCACGATACGCATGTTGAGTTCTTCGGGTGTGGTTTCGAGAATCAACCGCCTGTTGGGGTGCAACGCGGTTAAGTCTTCAAAGTTGGTTTTATCCGCTACGTCGTTGGGATCCTGGAAGGAAATCGCTTCGACTCGCAGCAGGGCGAAATATCGTTCGGACTCCTTGGGAGGACGAATCTGACCCGCGACGATGTGGCCGGTGCGCAAACCAAATCGTCGAATCTGCGACGGGCTGATGTAAATGTCATCCGGACAGGGCAGGTAGTTGTATTCCGGGCTACGCAAAAATCCAAAACCATCGGGCAGGATTTCCAACACCCCTTCGCCGTACATCAGACCATCCCGATTGATGCGCTCCTTGAGAATTTTGAAAATAAGGTCCTGCTTTTTCAGGCCGGTATACTCTTCCAATCCTTCTTTCTTGGCGACCATGTGCAACTCCGCTACGCTCATGCGTTGCAGTTCGGTAATATGGATGTCACCTTTTTTGATCTGTTCGTACTTGGCGTGCGTTTCGGGATCAATGGGATTGGAATCGGCGGACTCGACGACCGGTTCAATGTGATCATCGGTGCTTTTACTTTTGGTCGTTGAACTTTGTGTTGTTGAACGATCGTTATCTGACGTCTTGGACGTTGTCGTTTTTTTCCGAGTACTGCGTACTTTGGGAGTGGTGGCTTTCGCCATAAAACTATCTCCTGAATAATCTTGATTAACAATTCATTGGGAACGGTTTGTTAGACCTGAAAAATAAACTTTACGATTTCTATATTAAAGACTTAGTGTCATTATTGATTATTTTTGAATCGGGTTATAGCCGAAGCAAGGATCCGTTCTACCTGGGAACGAATATCGGCGGTGTCAGAATGATTGACCACTATATAATCGGCCAATTTCTTCTTTTTGTCCAGAGGGTCCTGAAGATTTTCTCGTTGGGTATATTCCTCCGGGGTCCATCCCCGCTGCGTGGTGACCCGACGCAACCGCTCGACTCGGTTTGCATCGACAAAAACAACACAATCGCATATTTGATTCACCCCCGACTCAAACAGCTTGGGTGTGTCCAGTACGACCGCACAGATCGTCGAATCCACATCGTACTGATCCAGTAACACCTCGCGTTGCTGATGGATACGAGGGTAAAGTAATTTCTCCAGACGCGACAACTCCGCCGGTGCGTTAAATACGACTTCCCCAATCGCCCGGCGGTTTAGTTTCCCGTCAGGATCGCAAATCGATTTCCCCCACCAGGAGATTAATGTCGCCACCACTTCGGGGTCGTGTAACTGGTCGTGGGCCAACACGTCTGCATCAATCACAACGGAACCCAGCGATGCAAAAATCGCGGAGACCGTTGTTTTGCCCGAGCCGATCCCACCGGTTAACCCGATGATCGGCTTGCTTAATTTCCGACTGACTCGTGTCAAAGTCTTCGAGCCGTTTCTTCATGTAGTTGATGAATTATCGTTATCGAATCATTTTCCTGCCGTTGCAGGGTCTTGGTAAGTGAATTCCGACCTGACGCGGTCGACGGCCATAACCTGTTCAAAATGTTGTGGTCTTCATTCCTGGAAACAACCCCTTGCCATAACAGTAACAATAACACGCCCAAGCCAATCATCTGACGGATAATGAATTTCATGGGGAATTTTTGACGTCTGCCATTTGCTGAATTTCGGGGCCTAAGTCAGAAGGGCAGACCACAGCAGAAAACCAATCTCTGATGATCACGCGAAAGTGTACACCATCTCGCAACCTCTGTCACCTGTATTTTTGTAAATTCTTGCGAAGGCGATTTCTACAGAATAAATCAAGTTAAATCGTAAAAATAGGCCACTCCTGCTTGAATTCTACACGGTTTCCTGCAGGGTCATAGGTTCCGATCCGTTGATCGCATCCCATCATTCCTGTCATCAGCTCGTATTCCACATGCCCGTCGATCAGCTGGATTTCGATCTCATCCAGCGATGCCGTCGCCAGCGTCACACGACATTGTGAGCTGGAAATATCAGGACGCTCCACCAGACGAATCCGAAGCTCAATACGTGCGGACTTGAAACACAAACCTTCCTCACTCGCCTGGGGATAATCCACTTCATCCAACAGCCCGACATCACCGTAAAACCAGCGCAACGAATTCTCCAATCCATACGATGATTCAAGGTGAACATGATCGACAGCCTGGATACGACTCGGTTCCATAAATGCCCCTGATGTCTTTTGCGAGGAACGGTTTAAGGTAACGTCGCCCCTTGTGGGCGGCGCGTAAAGAAAAAATATATTTGATTAATCCCTGTCACTGAACACATCCGCCGTAAAAACCAACACATCGGTATCGGAATCTTTCCACGCGCTGGCCGGCAAGCCCGCCTTCATGGTACAGCAGTTGGATAAAAACGCAGCGGCGGACCAACCCCGTTGGGTGGCGACATGCGGCAGAAAACAACCCGATTTATTTCCCTTTCGGATCATCAGACCATGCTCACCCGGAACCAGGGTGAGGGGGTTTATAATTTTTACCGCGTCCGAAAGAATCGAAATTTCGATATTCAGCGCATCCAGCTCCCGGGCAGACACGGGTTGGTCAACAAACCGTGAATCACTCAAAGAATTTCGCGTGACGTCTGCGATGGTTTGGGCGATGTCGCCTGTACTGCAAAAAGATCCGACACATCCTCGCAGGGATTTATGATTCCAGAACGTAACAAATGCGCCACCAAAATTTCCCGCGATGTCAGGCTTTTCGATCGAGTGTTCATCATGCGCGCGCAACATCTTTGCGGCAATCGATCGTGCGTACTGCAGCAGTTGCTTACGATCTTGAGCGGATTCGATTTTGGTTAATGTGGTCATCATTCCACACGCATAAGGATGGTTTGCGAAAGTGTTACCTTCCCATTATCGGCTTGCACCATTACGGTATTTGGTTAATCCGTTAACATTATAGTAAAATTTACCCGATTTCTCGAAGTTTAGCTGTAAAATGACGGAGCTGCGGTGGCTGTTCGACGATTTCGAGGGGCTTGAGCGTATCGCGCATCGCAAAAACCTCCAGAATCGCCTCGACTACATAGTCAATGTGGCTCTGGGTATAGACTCGTCGAGGGATCGCCAGGCGGACCAGTTCCATTTCGGGTTGGGTACCGTCTCCACCAAACATCAGCGACCCGATTTCCACCGCTCGAATTCCCGCGTGTCGATACAACGCACAGATCAGCGCTTGGCCCGGCAGGTTCTCGGCTTTGATGTGCGGACAAAAACCGGCGGCGTCGATGTAAATCGCGTGACCACCCGGCGGTTCGACGATCGGCACGCCGGCGTTCACCAGTCGCTCGCCCAGATATTCCACGCTCCGTAATCGATACTGTAGATAATCTTCCTCCAGCACTTCCTCGAAACCCTGAGCCATCGCTTCGAGATCACGTCCCGCTAATCCGCCATACGTCGGAAAACCTTCCGTGAGAATCAAAATATTTCTCGCCTGCACGTTGATGTCGTCGTCGCGAATTAACAGCAGTCCACCGATGTTGACCAGTCCGTCTTTTTTCGCGCTGATGGTCGCGCCATCCGCCAGGTCGAACATGTCGCGAACGATGTCAGACACTTTTCGATCCTGTTGATCCGCTTCCCGCTTTTTAATCATGTACGCGTTTTCCGCAAATCGACACGCATCCAGAAAAAAGGGTACGCCATAATGGTCGCAAACTTTTCGGATCGCACGAATGTTTTCCAGGCTTACCGGTTGACCACCGCCGCTGTTGTTGGTGACGGTGATCATCACCAGGGGTATTTTTTCCTTCCCTTTTTGCTCAAAAAGGTTTTCCAGCTTCTGAATGTTCATGTTGCCTTTGAAGGGGTGGCGATGGGATGCGATGCGTCCTTCGTCGATGACGAGATCAACCGCCTCGGCGCCGGAGTGTTCGATGTTGGCGCGGGTGGTATCGAAGTGGTTGTTGTTGGGGACGATCATGCCCGGACCGGCCATCACCTCGAACAGAATACGTTCGCTGGCTCGACCCTGATGGGTAGGCAAAATATGGTGAAACCCTGTCATCTCCTTCACGCGATCATACAGACGATAATAGCTGGTTGACCCTGCGTACGACTCGTCGCCACGCATGATCCCCGCCCACTGTTCGCTACTCATCGCCCCCGTGCCGCTGTCGGTGAGAAGATCGATCAGTACATCTTCCGCATCGATGAAAAAAACGTTGAAACCTGCGCGGCGTAACACCTCTTCTCGATGTTCAGGAGTGGTCATGCGGATCGGTTCGACGACTTTGATACGAAAAGGCTCAATGATGGTTTTCATGTTTGATTCAGGTCCATGGGTTGTTAATGGTCAAGAAATAATGGTTATTCAGCAAAACAACAATCATGATGGACATGCATTCTGTGTGCCAGAGCACTTTATTTGTGGATCAACCCGCCGGATTATTCCAAAGGGCGTCGGGCATCAGCCGCGGTTTTCCGTCGCGATCCACACAGGCTAACGTGCTGGTCGCCTCACAGGTCCGTTGATTGTCATGCTCGATGATATATTCATGATCCACGCGCGTGCGAGAAATTCGTGTGACGGTCGCGGTCACCGTGACCAGATCATCATAGCGAATCGGCGCGATGTATTTACACGCAGCCTTGTACACCACAAACATGACACCTTCTTTTTCGAGATCGCGATACCGAAATCCGTTTTTTCTCAGCAGCTCTGTACGCACATGCTCAAAATATTCCCAGTATTTCGCGTGGTGAAGATAGCCCATCGCGTCGCACTCCGCGTAACGCACACGAAATTCGCAACTGCAACAGTCGCCGGTTTGTCCGATGCTTGTTCTGCTCATGTCGTTTTGAACTGTGGATGCCACGGACAAGTTTTACTTGTCCGTGCGGTCAATGGCATTGTACTACCGCGCTGGCGCGAGCGTAACCTTCAACGTAATTTTCTTTTCTTTACGCGTGACGATCACCTCGACCGTATCGCCGGCTTTGTTGTTGCGTGTCGCAGCCATGTAGTCGTAAACATTGGCCACCTTTTTGTCGCCGATCTGGATAATCCGATCACCCGATTTCATGCCCGCCACCTCGGCGGGTCCATCCGGGCTCACGGCGTCAACCACCATGCCTTCCTTGCCGTCGTCTCCATAACCCGGTGCCAAACCCATGACGACCCGATACGTCGGAAGGTTGTCTGAGTCTGAGGATTGCCCTTTTTTCTTTCGCTTCACGACTTGATATTTCGGCTTTTGTTGTTTCATCGCAAGGTGATGAGCGATGTCGTAGACCATCGTGGTGACTTTCGCACCACCCCTGGCGTTAATTTTGTGCGCGTCATCGGTGGGCTTATGGTAATCCGAATGTCCACCCGTATAAAAGTGCATGGAAGGAATTTCCTTGCGAATAAACGGAGCGTGGTCGCTTCGATTCCCCGTTTCGCTGGTGGGTTTCAGGATCAGGCCTGCCTTTTTCGCGGTGTAGGCGAGTAACACAGGAAACGAATCACCGCTCTGAGCACCGAAAATTTGAATTTGGTTCGACCATCGACCCATGCGACCAATCATGTCCATGTTGAGCATGGCCACCGTGTTTTCTACCGTATTCGAGGATTGATCCACGAAATACTTGCTGCCGTGTAACCCGCTTTCCTCTGCGGTGAACGCAACAAATAAAATACTCCGTTGGGGACGCGGCTTCGCCTTCGTAAACATGGCTGCAATTTCCAATAAGCCCGCAACGCCCGACGCGTTGTCGTCCGCTCCGTTATGAATTTCAGGCTTGGTTGAATCCGCCACCAGCTTGCCTTTTTTGAATTTTCGCATCATCGGTTTCGCCAGACCCAGGTGATCGTAATGCGCACCGATCACGACAAATTCATTCGCCAGTGGACCTTCACCGCGAACCACACCCACGACATTGCGCGTGAGCTGCTGAATTTTCTTGAACCCTGGATAGGCCTCGACCGTTGTTTTTGACCAGTCTTTCGACGCATAGGCCCCCGCGTCCAGTCGTTCCTGCAACGCATCAAGCGTATCATCCGATTCCCGTTTCAACGCCCACGTCGCCATCGCCCGCGAAACATGAAACGCGGGGATGCCGTAATCCGCAGATCCTTTCGCCTGAAATTTGACCAGGTCGTCCGACGTTCCGTCTTGAGTTTTCTGGCTGATGATGAGTACCGCTACCGCACCGCGATCTTTGGCGTTATAAATTTTGTTACGAAACGACGCGAATCGTGAAGGAAACCCGTTGTCGTTGGACCAGGAGGGCGGCTCACTGCGAAACATGATCGCGACCTTGCCCTTGACGTCGATGTGTACGAAATCATCCCGACCTTGATCTTCCGCGACGATACCATACCCGCAAAACGCCAGCGGCCCGGAGATTTTTTCGTTCGAGGAAAAATGAAACGGAATAAAATCACGTTTCACCAGGCGAACCGCCGGGTCATCGGAAAATCGGAGGCGACATTCATCGGTGAGCGACCGTTTAATCGTCAAAGGAAAAGATTGAAAATAGGTGCCGTCATCGCCCGCCGGTTCAACGCCCAGCTGATTGTAATAGCCCGCGATATATTCCGCTGCTTTTTCGATTCCTTCCGCACCCACTCCACGTCCACCGAGTTCATCGCTGGCAAGATAATCAATGTGCGCTTGAAATCGTTTTTCAAGTTCACTCGCGCATCCGGTCAGGAAGATTGTAAAAATTGCAAGCGATGTGAACCACAACCCGGTTGTTCGACCCTGTATTGTTCGTTGTAATTTCATTGTGTTCTTTCAGTGTAAATTTGCAATGATCCATATTCAATACCCTCAGGGCTGCAACAACCAGTCCATCGGGGTACGCGTATACTATCGCAATGTGAACAAAACGAAAAATCAGTCGAGGGTAAAGCCCGATGAGGTGCGCAAACGAGCGACGCGTTGAGTCAGGAAGATTAAGAGAGTTGGAATAAAAAAAACCTTCGACCCAGACTGCTGGAACGAAGGGAATACTCTAAAAGGGGTTGTTCGAGGATTATCTAGAGTGCCAGCGAGTCAGACGCGATGGACGATCGGTCAGGAAAAAATAGTCCAGGTCTTCAATCAACCCACGACGATCGATTTCAATAATACGAGCGACCGCGTGGTGATGATCCTCAGCATTCAAAGCGAAATTTTCCTGATCCTTGTGGGAATAGATCCACATGTGTGACGATGCGGATGATGCACAACCCAATCCGGATGCGATCAGTAACAATCCGCAAACAGCCAATCGGTTCAAGCCCTGTCTCATTCAACCATTCCTTTCAACGCTTACTATTGTGTCCTACATCTACGACGACCACTTTGTTGGCCTGGTGGATCAGGTGCCGAAACATCCCATCCCCGAAGCGTAATGTATTCACAGGAGGTGGGATTGTCAAACCTCAGCCCTCGGATTCATCGATGAAACTGGCGGATTACCACGATTTTTGCGAACGTCGCTGCTCGATCTGCACATAAGTGTGTTTTTTCCCCTTGTCCAATCCGGGGCAGTTTTCACCGATCCGATCCCATGCCTTACCCGAAGCGAGGTTGGGTGACCAGAATGGCCAGGTTCGGCATTGCAGCGGCCTGACCGGGTAAATTCCGCACATGGACTTGCCATCCTCTCGCTTAAGAAAGATACAGTCTCCGCCTTGTTTCTCTGTCAGGCTGTATCGAAATCCAACTCGGCGCAGGTGTTTTTTCCCAAGCCAATTTTCGTTTTTATCCAGAAATTGGGCGATTTTTTTGATTTCTTCTTTGGTGGCCCACACATACCCAGGATCTCCGCTGCAGCAGTTTCCGCATTGGGTACATTCGAAGCGCAAGCCTTCATGATACCATTTCTTTTTTGCCGGAGTTTTTTTCGCCATGACAGTTTGATCGCCGCCGTCTTTTTTCGGCCGTAATGAACCCTTGTTCTACGAAGTGGGAATGTCCAGGCGATTGATGGTTACAATCCATTCGCAACGTCCGAGAATCCTCACTCGTCA
>CBDTZI010000124.1:0-8540 GCA_965364865.1 uncultured bacterium
GTCATGGTGGAATTGTCGATTTTTCTGGATTGTCTGATAACGGAGCGTTACGCGGCAACCTGCACGGTGATACTTTTGTCTGGCCGACGGGTTCTTTCTCGTCCGGTGGCACGACCGAACATTTTATGTTGGGTGGTTGGCTCAGCGGGTGGGAGGTCATCTCAACAACGGGTTACTGTAGAGGTGGCGAATGCAACCACAAAAATTCATCAAAGAACTATACGCGATAATCCGCTCAGCCATCACCGTGTTTTGTTTGAAGCAGGGCCATGAACGAAAACGCTAACAAAAACACATCATCATCGCACAGGGAAGCGAATCACTCCCGTTCGCGGAAATGCACCCGCTGGGTAGGTATGATCGTGAACGGCCTGAGTTCCGGCAAATTAACCCTGGCACTCATTGCCATTTTGATGTTGATGAGTCTAGCTGGGGCGATGTTACCCCAAGCGGGTCAAATGACGCCGGATCAGATCGCCACCTGGCAGGAAAAAAATCCAATCGTTACAAGAATCTTGAATCCTGTGGGTTTGTTTGACGTGTTCATCTGCTGGCCATTTCTTTGCACGATCGTGTTATTGACGATTAACACACTGGCGGGCACTATCACCCATTTTATTCAAAGCGGCGGGTTCAAAAGTCTGATCGGGCCGATGGCGTGCAAACGAATCGGGTTTGTCTTACTGCATTTGAGTATATTGCTTTTGCTCACGGGTGGGTTTTATACCGCAGCGTATTATTTTGAAGGAAAGATTATCCTGACCGAGGGTCAGCAATTCATCGATGCACGACAACCCTATCTGGATATCCGAAAGGGGTTGTTACAACACAATCAACCCGTTGGGTTGGCGGTGAAGCTGCAAGATGTGGACATTCAATACGAACAACAATACCCGGTTTCCGTGTTGTCCAAACTTGATATTTTTTCAGATCACGACCAAACGATCTCAGGGAACATTGAAGTGAATAAGCCCTTAGTGCATCAGGGTTATTCAATCACACAGGACGAAACCGGATTTTCACCACGACTTTCGATGCGGGACGCGCGTCGAGGTCCAATTTTATTCCATTCTTATATCGGCTTGAAAACATTCAAAACAGAGTCGGGCAAGCAATATCGCGACTATTTTCCGATGACCTTTCACAGCCATCGATTCGTGATTACGCTCTATCCAAGTTTCAAAGAAGAGAACGATCAATTCCTGAAAAATTCTGATATTCCAGACAAACCGATGCTGCTGCTGGAAATGGAAAACGAAGCTGGTTTAATCGTTGAATCGACACACATCGAAATCGGTCAACAAGCTGAACTCGGAGGGTACCGATTTACTTTTGAGGATTTGCGGCAGTGGTCCAAGTTTCGAGTCAGAAAAGACCCGGGATATCTGTTGGTTTGTATCGCGCTGTGGTTAGCGTTGGCGGCCATGATCCTGCGCTACCTACCGGATTTAAGAAACTGGTTTCTTGAACCATCGTGCTCCACCGTGGAGTCAGGCCTCCGGACAAATTTGAAACAACCGTTACCACTGGCGATAGACTTGGATCACAGATTACCATGACCGTTACCGAAATTATTTTATTCTGGAGTACCATTGCCTGTTATGTAGGATCGTTCTGCATCCATCTGTTCGCATTCGCCTCCCAAAAACCGCGCGGAGTGCAGATTGCGATCAAAATTCTACGGGTCGGCCTGCTATTGCACCTTGCAACCGGTATCGTGCGCTGGATCGCCAGCGGTCACCCACCCGTAACCGATCGATACGAGCTCAACCTCACCGGTACGTTTTTTATGATCCTGCTTTTCCTGGGGTTTGAACGATTGCGCAAAGCCGACTCCTACATCGGCATGGTTGTCGCACCCTTGGCATTTCTTATTCTGGGCCACGGATTGATGTCTCGTAGCGAACCCTCACCGATGGGACCGGCTTATCAAAGTCCCTGGCTGGTGGTTCATGTTGTGTTCGCCTGGTTGGGATTTGGCTGTTATGCGATTTCCACCGGTGCCGCGATTCTGCTCCTGTTTCGACAATCCTATCCAGACTGGAAACCGATCGGTCGAACCACCGAACCCGAGGCGCTGGATCTCGCCAGCTATCGATTCATTGTGTTGGGTTTTATCAACCACGCGGTGATGTTAATTTCCGGAGCCATCTGGGCGAAGAATTTGTGGGGACGTTATTGGAGCTGGGACGCACTGGAAACGTGGTCATTAATCGCCTTTCTTTTCTACGCTTTCTATTTGCATAGCCGAACTTTCTTAAAATGGAAAATGGCCCGCGCCGCCTGGCTCACCGTAGCTGGCCTGGTCATCGTCGCCATCTCGTTCTGGGGCGTGGAATGGTTCGCACCCTCCTCCCATCCAGGGCCGTAAATCATAGCAAACGTAAGTAGCTCCCCTCCTTGCCAAGGAGGGGCTGGGGGAGGTTTCTTTCAATACGAAACACCCCCCTCAATCCCCCCTTGAAAAAAGGGGGGAAGCTCTCTCCATCGTCCGAAAATCGAACACACCACTCCTCTTAAAATTCTTATTTTTGATAATTCCTTCCTGATTCAGGCACGACACTTGCAAGTGTAATGCCATGCGGAGAGGGATCAGGTGTTTGCGAATCATACATCTGTGCCCCTCATAAGGGCGGGCCAGTCACCATCAAAACAGGCCTATTGAGAGGATAACCACCGTGCGAGAATTGCTGGAACTCAATCGATACGCACACGACTTTACCGCAGCCATGTGGGTCTGCGGTTCAATTTTAATCTGGATGCTCTGTCGCGAAGTTAAAATACAAAACATCGTATCCGACACACTTCGTACGTTCGCACGCACCTCGCGAAAAATCAGCTTCATTACCATACCGTCGCTGTTCATCGCTTTAGGCTCCGGCGGCGTTCGAGCACTCACATTCAAAGATTACGAATACAACGGCGAAATCACTCGCGAGCTCATCATCATGCTCATCGTAAAACACGCCCTCTTCACGGCCCTCATCATTTGGGGAATCGTGATTCATGTAAAATCGTACGGGCTTGATGCCAGCCGCGGAGGGACAACCGAATGATCGCGTTCTGGAAAAAAACACTACACAAAGATCGCATATTACTCATTACGCCTCCCTACCACTGCGGTGTAGTCGAGTCCGCCGGTCGCTGGCCTAACCTGGGCTTTATTTACATCGCCGGAGAACTTAGAAGAGCAGGGTTTGATGTGATCATCTACGACGCGATGTCGCTCTTCCACGATCACGACGATATTCGTGCGAAAATCAAAGAGGTCAGACCGCAATACGTCGGTACCACCGCGATCACAGCCACCATCAACGACTGCGTGAAACTGTTGGCGACCGCCAAGGATGTCAATCCGGATATCATCACCATCGTCGGCGGTGTGCATCCGACGTTCTGCTATGAAGAAATTTTTCAACAACATGGCCAAGCCGTGGATTATTGCATCATCGGCGAAGGCGAATACACCACACCCGAACTGCTGACCGCGGTCTCCACCGGTGGCGATGTCAAGGAAGTGCGCGGATTGGCCTACATGGAAAATAATTCTCTTATCAGAACTGCACCGCGTCCGTTACTGCAAGACCTGGACGCACTGCACCCAGCCTGGGATATGATCAACTGGGACGATTATCCGCTCTATTTTCTCGACGACACTCACGTCGCGGTTCTCAGCTCATCGCGCGGCTGCATTTATTCGTGCTCATTCTGTTCGCAACATAAATTCTGGAAAGGCTCCTACCGCGAACGCGATCCGGTCAAATTTACCGACGAAATCGAACTGCTCTTCCGCGAATACGGCGTGAACGCATTTTTCATCGGCGACGAATTTCCAACGCGCAACCGCGAACGCTGGGAACGCATTCTCGACATCCTGATCGAAAAGGAATTACCGGTTTATCTGCTGATGGAAACACACGTCGGCGACATCATTCGCGATAAGGACATCCTCTGGAAATATCGCAAAGCCGGAATCATGTTTATCTATACCGGCGTGGAGGCTGCTGAGCCGGGCCGACTCAAACAGTTCAAGAAAAACATCAGCTTTGAACAATCGCGCGAAGCCATCCGGCTCATCAAAGAACACGGAATGATCAGCGAAACGTCGCTCATTCTGGGTATGCCCGACGACACCAAAGAGAGCATCCGCGAAACACTGGAGTTAGCTGCCCTGTACAACCCGGATTACATGCACTTTTTGTTGATCGCGCCCTGGCCCTACGCGGAATTGTACGAAGAACTCAAACCCTACATCGAAGAGTACGACTATTCGCAGTACAACCTCGTCGCTCCGGTGGTCAAGCCCAAGAGCATGTCGCTCGACGAAGTGTTTAAGGAAGTGCTCAACTGTTATCGCGAATACTACATGGGAAAAATGCCCGAGTGGATGACCATGCAGGGTGACGATTTCAAAAAGCGTTCCATCCTTAAAGGCATGAAGGCCATCATGGAAAACTCATTCCTCAAAGATCATATGGGCGGCCTGGGCGACATGCCCGATCATGTATTAAAACTGATCAAGCCGTTGCTGGAAGGTAAAGAGTTAAACGTGAAGCCGGTGGCCAAGCCCAAAAAGAGCAAATGCCCGTTCATCAAAAAAGCGTGATGAACATTTACTCCGTTACACCTGCAATAGATGCTTAGTGGTGTTTGGATTGATCCATCGAATTCGTACAACCAATCAGAGCCCGGAGCGCGAGCGACGGGTGCATACATCAATAATGTACGATAGGTATAAGCATTCGTAACAACACCCCGCGCTGGCGCTGGGGGCTCGGATTGATCCATCGTATTCGTACAACCAATCAGAGCCTGGAGCGCGAGCGACGGGTGCATACTTCAATAATGTACGATACGCATTCATAACAACACCCCGCGCTGGCGCTGGGGGCTCGGATTGACCAATCATATCCGTATAACCATACCTATCCGTATATCTAATCAGAGCCCGGAGCGCGAGCGATGGGTGCAAAATGCATGTCCTGCAAGTATACTTCCAACATGTCTGATCCAATCGCCTATTTTTTGACTTGGACTTGTTATGGAACCTGGTTACATGGTGATCAACGTGGTTCCGTGGATGATAACCACAATACACTTGGGTATCCTCTAGTTAAATCGAACTCGACCTGGGTAAGTCATGCTAGTTCCAAACTTCGACATCAGCCAATCAAACTATCAATCATAGCTAGAAAACTAATTACTAACACGATAACGGATCACTGTAATTATAAATCATGGAATCTGTACGCTATCAACGTTCGGACGAACCATGTTCATGTGATTGTCACTGCACCGAAAGAAAACCCTGAATTAGTCATGAGACAATTTAAGAGTTGGGCAACGAGACATCTTCGCAAATCCGGCATTTTTTCATCCGATACGAAAATCTGGACCCATCATGGCAGCACTCGATATTTGTGGAAAGAAGAAAATGTGTACGCAGCCATTAATTATGTAAGGGAATATCAAGATTAACAACGGTAAAATATATAACAGACACGAAGTCGAATCATCGCCACAGATATATGTAACCAATCAGAGCCCGGAGCGCGAGCGATGGGTGCATACTTCAATAATGTACGATAAGCATACGCATTCGTAACAACACCCCGCGCTGGCGCTTGGGGCTCGGATTGATCAACCGTATCCGTACAACCAACCATATCTGTATAAACAATCAGAGCCCGGAGCGCGAGCGACGGGTGGTGAGTTTTGACGAATCATTTACTTTCACTCTTTTCCGTCTTGGGTGCGAGTGGTGCCGTTACGCGTGTTGGGGACGGTGGTGAGGGGGTTTTCAAAGCCATTGAGCGGGTCGCCGGCGTTGATCTTGCGCAGCCGGGCGCGCACATTAGTGACGTATTCCTTAGACAGTTCCACGCCCAGAAATTTTCGGCCCAATTTTTTCGCAACCGCAAGCGTCGTACCGCTACCGGCGAAGGGGTCGAGCACGACATCGCCCACGTTGCTGCAGGCTTTAACAATGCGGCCCAGCAGTTGTTCTGGCATCTGACAGCCATGGAATCCGCTGCGCTCCTTAAACGTGCCGCACACCCGCGGAAAATACCAGGTGTCGCTGTCGGCTGTAAACCCTTCGGGCACATCCTGAGGTCGCAAGATAAAACCGGATGAGTGGACCTGCGAGCTGGCGCGTTTGCTCTTTCTTTTTTTACCCCCCTTGTCTTCCCCCCTTGGTAAGGGGGGATTGAGGGGGGTTCCCCCTTGTAAAGGGGGGAAGCTGTTTTCGTCACCCTTGGAAATAATATTGGGATTGTTTTGGGATGCGATGTTCGGATCGCCAACCGGAGGCATAATCCAGGTATCATCAGGCACGCGGCCTTTGGGGTTGGCCCGCTTGTCGCCGTAGACCAATTGCCGTGCTGATGGCACGCGTATTTCGTCAGTATTAAACGTAAATTGCTTCGGGTGTTTCGTGAAATAAAACATGTGCGCGTGTGAGCGGGTGAACTTGTGCGTGCAGTGTACGCCAAACGTGTAGTACCACACCACCCAGCTTCGACAGGTAAAGCCCAGCTCGCGGGTAGCCATCACTTTCAACTCGGCGGCGTATTCGTCCCCGATCGCCAGCCAAAACGAACCGCGATCACTCAACACACGCTTCACCTGCGTGATCCATTGCTTTGACCAGTCGAGATAATCGTCACACGATCGCTTGTCGTCGTACTGATCGTAATCGTACCCGATGTTAAAGGGCGGGTCGGCGAAGACCAGATCGACGCACCCATCCTCCAGCTTCTGAAGATGTTTGACGCAATCGCCCTGTATGACCCGATCGAATTTTGTTTTCATACACGCACCCTGCCCATCAGCCTCGTAATCCGCTCCATTTTTTTGATATCAGCCATCTTATCCTAAGCCGGATCGAAGCGCAAATCACAACCTCGTTCGTAATCTCCATCCTCATGCAAGTCATACCCCAAAAAAGCAGGTGTTGCACCCTAACGTATACCGAATATAATAATGGCAGTATCGCACCAGGGCAAGTAAGTGGGCTGAAATCACAAAGGATCACGGAAGACCGGCATGAAACTTCAACTCATCGACAATCCACCCAACCCGTTCGACAGCGTGCATCGCGAGTGGCTCGGCCCACCACCGGAAGCGAAGATCGAGGTCTACGAGGAGACCGCCAGCTCAATTCTGTCGAAAAACGACAGTCCGGACCTGCCCTTCACCTGGTCGGTGAATCCCTATCGAGGCTGTCAACACGCCTGCGCCTATTGTTACGCCCGACCCTATCACGAATACCTGGGCTACGGTGCAGGTACGGATTTCGATACGAAGTTGATCGTCAAGATCAACGCCGCGGAACTACTACGCAAGGCCATCAAGAAAAAGAGCTGGCGGTTCGAGCCGATCAATTTTTCCGGCATCACCGATTGTTATCAACCGTTGGAAGCCGTTTATGGTATCACGCGTCGATGTCTGGAAATCTGCTTAGCTTATGCCAATCCCGTTTTGGTGGTAACGAAGGGTTATCTGGTCGTGCGAGACGCGGATCTGCTGGCGGGAATTAACAAACGATCGAGCGCGTTAGTTTATGTGAGTATTCCGTTTGCGGATCGCAAGACAGCGGGCCAGATCGAGCCACAGGCTCCGCCACCCGAGCGACGTTTTGAAGCGATTCGCAAATTGCGTGACGCGGGAGTTCCCGTAGGTGTATTTGTCTCGCCAGTGATTCCGGGATTAACGGACAAGGACATCCCGAAAATTTTAGAACGCGCTGCGGAGGCGGGTGCGCAGTATGCAATCATGACGGCCCTGAGATTACCAGGTAGTGTCGAAAAGGTGTTTTTGAAGCGTTTGAAGGCTGTAATGCCACTTCGAGTAAAGCGGATTGTCAATCGGATACGCGAGATACGAGGCGGCGATCTGCACGACGGCCGTTTTGGCCATCGCATGACGGGGTCCGGCACCTATTGGGGAAGTGTTCACGATCTGTTTGAACTTTCTCGAAAACGGTTCGGCTTGGATGGCTCAGCTACATCGTCACTGGAAGCTTTATCGAATGAAAAAGCAGCGTTGCGGCGTCGCGAAACCCAGATGGCGTTTGATTTTGGGGCATCCTAACGTAAAGGTAACGAAGATTTAATGGGTTCATAGTGCGGTTGACCCTGACGATGGGTCGATTAAAATTACGGTTTCGTAATACACAGAGGTCAATAGGATTCAAAGGAGAAGTTATGGCTGGTCCCAACACACTCGAGTTTCAAGATAGCACCTTCGATGAAGATGTTCTGCAATCAGATACGCCCGTATTGGTTGATTTTTGGGCGGAGTGGTGTGGACCCTGTAAAGCCCTGGCGCCGGTGATTGACGAACTGGCGACAGAATATGACGGGAAGATCAAGGTCGGAAAAATCGATACGGATGCCAATCGCGACATCTCGGTTCGTTTTTCCATCAGCGCTATACCCACCGTGATTCTGTTTCACGGCGGTGAGATCGTAGAAAAGTTTGTCGGCCTGCGTGGTAAGGCGGACTTCAAGGCGGCGCTGGATAAAGTCGCCGTATAA
>CBDTZI010000125.1:0-8523 GCA_965364865.1 uncultured bacterium
ACCACCGGAACAATCACCCGTATCCAGACACAATTCGCCATTGCGACCGCCGCCATTACAGGTCATGCATGCTAAACCGTAATTGTCACCGCCGACACATACATACGAACCCGGGCTGTATGGATCCAGAAGTAACGGATCGACCGCTGCGCAATCCGGACAATCATAAAGCTCAATATCATCGATGTACCAACCATCTGCCCCAACGCAACCATCTTTACCCATATCAAATCGTAACTGGATATCCTCCCCACCAGAAACGAAGCTACTCAAATCGACCAGTGATGTTCCCCATTGCCCTGACAGCTCGACCCCGGTCCACGCTTCCTGCCCTGCTAACGGATTGCTGCTCCCCGCTTCGGGTGGAAGCAGAACATTGTTATAGCCGTTATACAAAAACGCACTGCCGGGAATCAGCGCAAACGGACCGCCATCAACACTGATTTTAACATTACCGCCATCCCAAAGTTCCTCCGTAGCCACATAATGTGTAAACGATAACGTTGGAGTTTGAAGAAATGCCGGTAACGGGATCACCGGAGAGAACAGCGAATGCGTTGCGGATTCATTTTGAAAGCCACAATCACCAATGTCACGGTCTTCTCCATACCAAACCAGGCCAGGTCGTGCATCGGGCAAACCTCCACCCCGAACTACCCAGTTGTATGGCGTGGGTGGTCCGGCGGGTCCCGAAGTAAAGACGGTCCAATCACCGGCACCGCTTTCAATATCGTCCGCATAAAATACGCTGCGTGCTTCACATTTGACAGCGGGTGCAGGGTTCAAAATACCATTAAACCATCCACACAATCCCTGTGTGTTCATCTCCGTCGCGAGAAGCGCTTTATCCACTTCGCCTGCATCCGCCGACGTGAATATGTCATATATGGATCCGTCGCGCGGATCAATCACGTTATTGCCGATCAGATCGGCAGCCGCTTGATTTAACGCAACATAAGTGTCTTCAAAATTTGAAGCGGGCGTGAGGTAGACGGTCAAGGCTCTGTACCACACCGCACCAGCTTTGATCGGTCCAATGGCGTTGACGGTATATCCATTGAAATTTTTTCCATCGGTTAATATCGCGAAGGCATGATTGGGAACACCACTACCACTGTGAACCCCACCCCCATCCAGGGGGTTGCACACCTGGAAAGGATGATTTGCCCGATCCGGATCACCCATGCAGGTCGGTTCCCACATATCACGAATCGCACCCCCAAATCCAGCAGAGTCCTCGCCCGTTAACCATCGAACATCCCCTGATGGATTTGCTTGCAAGGTGGCGTTGACCATCGTCAGGCTTTCCAGTTCGTTGCGAATGAACGCGCCGTGATCCTGAGCAATCATTAAAGAGGGTATGGTGACGACACCGGATGAACCCCCCAGTACGATGGGAGGCCCGGCAATATTATTGGCAACGATCACAGCCGTCGCACCGGCGGCCTGACAGTTCTCGACCTTCACGGTAAAATCACAACCGCCTCGATCAACCAAGGCTATTTTACCATTAAGGTCACCCGGGTTCGTAATGAGTGTACAAGCCGTCGCGGGCAATGCCATTGCGACTTCTCCCGTCGTACCCGTTTCTGATAACGCCGGTCCAAATGCGGCTTCGCGCGCAAAATAGGTGTCTGCGATCGCGGGAGGCGAGTTCACATCCAGCGACACACCACCGACACACCCCGAGCGTAAGTTGTTGGGTGTATCCGTACCCGGTCCTGTCGGATGCGTTGGCCACGGTGTTCCACCGGGCGTACCGGGAAATGCGGCGTTGCCGTTGTACAAATCCACCAGCTCACCCCAGACATCAGAATAGGATTCGTTCAACTGCCCTGACTGGTTCTGGTAAATTAAATTCGCAGTCGTTTCCGTAAGATTATGGCCCCATTCATGAGCCACGATATCATCCGTTGCGGTCCCCGTACAAAAAAAGGCCCAACCGCCACCCGCGAAAGCATTGGGGCATGAATCATCAATCAAATTAGTGATATTAATCATATCCGAACCCAAATTATCATAACCATCGCGTCCGAATCCGCGTTCAAAGAATCCATACCAGTCACCGTTGTAATCATAAACGGCATCCACCTCGGGATCCCCATTGGGCGGGTCTCCTTCATATCGAACCCAGGCTTGCACGTTGTCGTTTCCAATCACTCGATAGAGACTCGTATGCAACAGGTTCCATCGATCCAGTATCTTGCCGGTATGCGCGTCTATGAAAAACGCTTCGCGTTGAGGAATGGGAAAATTATTCAGGATCACATAGTAAGCGAGATGTGGGCCGATGGGTCGATCACCATACCAACCGGGATCCACAATCACCAATTCCGAATGTTCGACGTGAAGCTGAGGGTCACCCAGTATCATCTTCGCATTGGTTTGGGCCTCAGCCAAGGTCAATGTGGGTTGAACATTGAGTTTATCGTGTATGGGATAAAAATCGCCATTCACCGCTATGATATCCCCGGCTTGATCCTGGTGAACTTTCATCACACCCGAAAAAACAGAGACGCCTTTGTGGACCTGTTGAAAAGTTGTATGAATTTTTCTTAACCGATCGACATCGACCTTATCGAATTTGAGCTGAGTAGCTGGATTTTGAATACCGAACAACTGGCCATGCGCATTGAAAAAATCCATCGGCTGAATGGCGCGACCCGCTGGATTTTGAATGGAAATCGCTCCCGCATCTGAAGCTGTGATAAACGTAACCAGACCAGAGGTACTCGATTTTCTAATATCCAGCTTTTTCGGTGCGGGCGGCTTAGCCTGTGCGAATCCACAGGTAAAACCTAATGCGACGGTACAAATCACCATTGATCGATAAATGCTCATCTATAGTCTCCGGGTGTAAAGAGAAATAAGTTGTAAAAATTCTTTCAAAAATGAATTGAACCGACAGGGACTGATTGAGGATTACAGTACCACACTTCCCGCCTGCAGATGAATAGGTAAAATACGAATGAGCTTAACAGGTCGGAATCTAACGTGTGAGGATAGAGATTGGCATTGGATTGAATTCCAGTAGCCAAGTTGAACTGCGGATTCCCGGACAATTCCGATCCCCTTCCAAGCGGAATGAACCCATCTTTCGTTCACCGAGTTCACTGACCGATAAATACGATTGTACCATTATTGAATCACCATCACAAGGAAAATCCGTAATAACCACGTCCTATGAAAAAAGATCGCCGCCTCAAATCGTCCGATAACTATAGCTGTGCGATTACAGATTCACTCTGCAAATGCTCCTGAAATAATAAATCTTCATAGAGTGAAATTGTATCCGGCGTTAAGAAATTTATTCTCTATCAGCCATATGCAGGGTAAAACAGATACCGTGCAAAGTCGTAATTGTTACGGACACGTCGTAATGCTGTACGGATACGGCGTTCCTAACCAGGCATCCACACCTTTGAGCACATCCGCAATACCAACACTCGACGTCGGATTTATAACAGCCGGTTGTAATTGAGTACGTGATTTACGCGGTTCCAAATTACCAAGCCACTTGTCCACCAGCTTAAGCACATCAGCAATGCTTGGTTGGGTGGCAGTGGTAAATCCAGCCAACGGTATATCCACATCACCCCACTTGGCCGTGTCTACAATCAGACCGGGAACAGAGTAGTTATCTTCATTCGTTAGATCACCCGCAGATGAAATATCTACAGCCTGAATCACATATCGCGAATCTGACACGACTTCTTCACCATAAAGCTGAACCGTACCCACAGTGGTCCAATCCATCCAATGCGGAGTAGATTGCAATTGCGAAGCCCAGAACAAAGTCGAACATGCACTTCCTTCGCAGTACTGAGCAGGTGCACCTGCCCAACGGATTTCGCCGTTGCACGCAGCGTCCGGCACAATGTTATTCAGCGATACGCGAATGGCTACATCCTGACCCACCCATGTCGAATCAGAAGGAGTAGCGAAAGCGATGAATCTGGATTTCGGGTAGCAGAAAGTTGTCCCTCCGCCTCCGCAAGTGGCTGGCGCACATACCGCATGATTCGTTACACAAGAACCACTTGGACATCCGAATGAATCCATACACGGTAAACCTGCGCGAGCACCAGCATCGCAAATTTCACAAGGCTGACCATAATTTGGACTACCCCCTGGAGAGCCGTCACCGGGACCGCACGCGAGCGTACCCGGTGAGTAGGGGTCTGGTAAAGGAGCAGTAGGTGCATCAATGGATGATGATCCCGGCCAAAACCCACCGTCGATTTTATAATCGCCACCGGTGATGATACCGGTGTCTTTCTGGCCCATCGTACCCGCGACTTCGTAACCGCCGCCAGAGCTAACCATCTCTCCACCATTTTCGATGGTGTTCCACTCTAAGTTGTAACCGCCACCGATCTGAGCAAAAACGGATGGACTATAGAAAACCACAACGTTTAAAATAATGAGTGACGTTACTCTACTCAGGTCAATCTTGTTATAATATTTTATAAAAGTAGACATACTTGATTCCCTTCGTAGATTACTTCGTATCGTGGCAAATAAAGTGTACCCACTGGCCGTTTGTGGCAAATACATCGCAGCTCAACATATCCATACCACCAGATGTTTTTGCAAAAAGAAACCTTACATCTGTACCATTGGGTGATATATTGATATCAACGGTTCCACCATTCGCTAATGTACCACTGCTACGTACGCCACTCTTGTAATAAACATATGTACAACCACTATGTCCACACTCAAGACGAAATGTTGTGCTTGAACTAATTTTCTTAATGATTACATACGTATTATTATAAATATCACCCGTACTATTAATGCTGTCTTTCCACTCAAAATGTCGAACACCGCCTGTATACGCACTGGGCGCACCGGGCGCACTAGTTTGAATGCTGCCATCCGGATATTTGATTCCACCGCTTGTTGACTCAATTATGCCAGCAACAGTTAAAGGAGATGATGGGGATGCCGTTTGGACACCGACCCTACCTGAGTTATCGATAACGAATGGCGTTGTATCGTTAAACGTATCATTAGCACGGAATGACAAGCCAACACCAGTGTTTTCGATAAACAAAGATGCCTGTGAAGTTGAGGTTGATCCGATTCCGACATTACCATTTACCGTCAATCCATTTGCGCCTGCAATATTAACTGCACCGCTATCGGCGGTAATCGTTCGACCACTGCCGGCGCCGCCTTCATCATAGGCGCCATCAAGTGTATTACTTGATCCTCCCGCGGCTGCAGTCGTCTGTAATGTGCCATCTGGAAACATAATGCCATCGACACCACCAACACCACCCACATGCAGCGCCGCACCGGGTGAGTTTGTATTAATCCCCACTCCGCCTTCAGCTCGGATGAGGTATTGATAAGGACCGGTTGTTATAAAATCCACTTCGTGATGATCTGCCCAAACATAACTGCCTTCATGCACAGACTTCGCACGATATCCCATAGCCGCACAAGCATGTTGGGTTGCTGTATTGTGCCTCCCACCTGGTACTGTGCAATAAAAGCCTGACGCATTATTATTCCAACCACCACCGACTGATGAATTTAAGCCATCAGCAATATTCTCCTGTCCACCCGCAATCGTTGTAGCATGTCCTGTTGCAGCATTGTCGATACCGCCGCCCACGGTAGCCCCTGTATTATTATCAACCACTCCATCATTGTTACCAGCCAGATTATTTACACCGCCGCTTACTGTAGCAAAATCGTCAGTCACACGGTTGGCAGTTGCGGGAACCGGGCCACCACCACCGCCGATGGTCCCTCCTTCTACACCGGATAAAACACTATTATCAAATGCACCACCGATCACGTTTGGTGGAGACGGAGGGCTGGACAATACCCATTCCGTGCGCATACCGGGAAGTGCGAGCGCATGAGGGGCTGCAGTCAATTCCTGACGTGGGGTTAACGGTGTATACGCACCCCCACCCGCAGGACAACGCACAGCTAACTCCAGATAACGTGCATTACCGTTAAATGAGCCGACGGCAAATGCAACATCGGTAGTAAACAAACCATCTACAACCGCTACGTTCGTGGCTGTGTGTATGACACCGACCTGATTGGGCCCCAGGAGATTGTCCCACAAACCGAATTCAATATCACACGTATCGTTGATGGGTGAGCTACTGAAAGTGAGTTTCCCCTGATAGGTAAAATGTGCACCCATCGCGGACTCAGCGCGAGCGACACCTGAGGGAATAACGGCGATCACAATCGCTAGTAATGACCATTTACTTCTAAACATAGTGGACGCTCCTTTTTCTTTTTACCGGTAGAAGATAATCGAAGTAATTAAATAAGACTTAGAATTGATTCCCGACGATGGGGAGTAAAGTTTTAACTTACATAAACACAAGAGGTGAAAAAGGTGGGTAAAGTATGGGCAGACATCGGCTATATGGATGAGCCCGAATCGAGAACGCGCTACTTGAACTACATCCATTGGATGAAGTAAAAACATAGATTGGCCGCAATACCCAAACATCTTCAACCAACAAGGGAGACAGTCAGAACAATCAACCAAAAAATGCTGAAAAAGCCATCCGACGAAATAATAGAAATGCAGACCCTTTGGCTCCATACTAACGATCTACAGCCTATAATACAAGGAAAAAATCGTCCGATAAATTCGTACTGAACAAGTGGCGTAATGAGACGTTTTCGGGCATGATACGCGACCCTCCAGCGGGGAGGGTGAATGTAATTGATACTGTAGTTCAGAAATTCCGACAATCTTAGTTTGCCGATAGATAATGGACGTATATCCCTTTCAGGCACCTGTTGTTGTGCCTGAGCCTCGGCAAAGCGAATGACGGAATTCGTTATGGAGTGATTCGTAGATCCATGAAAGTGGTGAAGCGCGACTCGAAAACCGAGGCCAAGCAAATCATGAGTCCAATTGAGGAGTCTTCAAACGTGGAAATCAGCCTGAATGCGACGGACACACATCAGCATGGCCCCGCTAAACTTACGTCCTTACAAAAGTTCTCGATCTTTCTCGGCGCGGTTGCATTAGCATTGCTAATTTTCGGCTCACTCGGCGGCAGTCACGGTGAACACGATGCCGGACATAGTGGAGCTGTCCATGCACCGGCGATCTGGTCGGTGATTCCCTTTGTCGGATTACTTCTTTGTATCGCGATCCTTCCGCTGATCCCAGCTACGGAACACTGGTGGGAGAGCAATAAAAACCGATTGATGGTGGCGCTTTGCTTTGGTGCGGTTACGCTGGTTTACTACTGGCTCACTTATGGCGTGCATAAAGTCATCGGCGTTCTAGAACACGCGATACTGGCGGAATACATCCCGTTTATTGTTTTATTGTTTTCGTTGTATGTCATCAGCGGCGGCATCTGCCTTAAAGGTGACCTGGCTGCCCATCCGGTGACCAACACCGCTTTTCTGGGGTTCGGTGCGTTGATCGCCAGTTTCGTCGGCACGACCGGCGCGAGCATGTTGCTGATTCGGCCTCTATTGCATACCAACTCGGAAAGAAAGCATGTTAAACATACCGTAATTTTCTTTATCTTTTTAGTCAGTAATATTGGTGGCTGTCTGTTGCCGATCGGCGACCCCCCGCTGTTTTTAGGCTATCTCAAGGGCGTGAGTTTTTTGTGGACTATGGGCCTGTGGATGCCCTGGGCATTGACATGCGCTACGCTACTGGTGGTTTATTACATCTGGGACACCCAGGCTTATAAGAAAGAAACGTTGCGCGATCTGATCATTGACGAAAAACGCACGATCAATTTGAAATTGTCCGGCTCGATCAATCTTGTCTGGATCGCAGGCGTGGTGTTGTGTGTCGCGATGGTCAAACCGGGCGAAGAATTTTTCGGTATGGGTTTCAATGCCTTCCCGTTCATGCGAGAACTCCTGATGCTCGGATGCGTGTGGATGTCACTCAAAACAACTTCCAAGCAAATTCGCACCGACAACAAATTTAACTACCATGCGATTCTGGAAGTGGCAGCGCTGTTTGTTGGTATTTTCATCTGTATGCAAATCCCAATTGAAATCCTTCACTCCAAAGCCGAAGCACTCGCACCGGTGTTGAATTCGCCGTCGAGGTTCTTCTGGTTTACCGGCGGGCTGTCGGCCTTTTTGGATAACGCCCCGACTTACGTCGTGTTCTTTGAAACCGCAAAGACCATGACACCCGAAGGTGCGACCGAAGTGGTCAATCTGGCGGGCAACGGCGGCATCATCATGGAAAGGATGCTGGTGGGCATTTCGCTGGGGGCTGTGTTTATGGGTGCGATGTCTTACATCGGCAATGGCCCGAACTTTATGGTCAAGAGCATCGCGGAGCAGTCGGGCATACGCATGCCCAGCTTCTTTGGGTACATGGTTTATAGCTGTTGTATTCTGCTGCCGATTTTCCTTGTCATGACCTGGATTTTCCTGTAAATTATTCGTCGTAACGAACCGTCCACGGTGTAGTGGCTTCCCCCCTTACTAAGGGGGGATTGAGGGGGGTAGTGCGTTAAAGGAAACCTCCCCCAGCCCCTCCTTAGC
>CBDTZI010000126.1:0-8507 GCA_965364865.1 uncultured bacterium
TTTCCAAAAGCACATCATACGATCGGGCGATGTTTTTATTCAGATCCGCGATCAGCGGGAACGTAACTTTGCCCAGTCCGCCCTGTGCACGTTCGGTGTTGACCCATGCGAGATGAGAAAAGTGACTATCCACTGAAACAGCCGCCACTTTTGCGTTTAACTTGGCAAACCGTTCCGAAGCGTCGCTGAATGCAATAATTTCGGTCGGACATACAAACGTAAAATCGAGCGGATAAAAGAACAAGATCAGCCACTTGCCATCGTGTAGTTGTGACCAATTGAGATCTACGATTTCGCCGTTGACGACAGCTTTGCTGTCAAATTGTGGTGCGGGTGATGTTACCAAAGGCATGGTGAGCCTCCTCCTTAATCGAAAATAATCGCCCTCCGATATTAGATGGAGGGAGCTTGAACCATTCGTGAGGGCTTCTCACAGCGAGAGGCCAAACGTTTACCTTGAAATTATAACACATATTTGAGGATTCAAGCAATAGACGTAATTGCCTACTTATGTGTAGACATCACAAACGTGATCTATTGGTCACAGACTCATTCAGATAACAACTGCTCAATGATCGACTCGAATTTGATGCGTAGATCGCGATACGCCTGTCCGGTGGCTGGCCCCGTAAAACCCGTATGAACCGCTCGCACTTTGCCGTCACCACTGAGAAAAATCGTGGTGGGATAGGATCGAAGCTTATCCAGAAATGGCAAAGCATCACCCGCCTTTTTCTTGTCCGCCACACCTGCAATCAGTACCGGATATTCAATTCCGTGCTTCTTGACATACTTCTTCACCTGCCGTGCATCCCGTTTGGTGTTACCCGTTAACTCAAACGCCAGACCCACAATCGACAAACCCAGCTTATGATAACGCTTGTGCAGCTCGACCAGGTAATCGGACGCGTCGTGACAATTCGGACACCATGTTCCGAAGACCACCAGAATCCGAGCATGACCTTTGAAAGATTTTTCCATTAACGTATGAGGTTGGCCCTCAACGTAGGGAAAAGAAATATCACCCAGTGAAACGTTTTCATCCCATTTCGTCTGCAAAAAAGCGTCCGGAAGTTTCGCGTTTTCATTACGATATGCGGTCCACTTTTCATGCCAGCTGTCACGCGACCAGAAATCACCGGTCAATGAGCCATCCTTTAGCAACCTGGCCTGAAACAAAAACGCATGGGCGCCGTCAAAACAGGATAATCTCAGTCGCTCGCCGTCAAAATCACCAGCTAAGTATCGATAATCACCCGTCGTCGTCATAAAAGTGCCCGTGGTCACGCCATCCGAATTGGAATGAAACAGGCCGATCGCGGGGTCATCGCTTTTTTCAAATTGTACCGTCCATCGCCCGGCTACTTTCTGCATCGAGGTATTTAGTTTTATTCTTGCATTGTCCGCCTGGGTAAACCGATCCGAATGTCCATACAGCGCGTGAAAAGCCATTGTTGTGATAGATTTTCCCCGACCTTGTTTACGCCACTCTCCATCCAAACGCTTTCCACCACCACTTAATTGCGCACGAATCGTCGAATCGTAATAATCAATACTTAAATTTAATTCCCCATCGACAAAACTGACCTGCGGCACTGAAATTCGCTCAGAGCCATTCACAATCCACGCCGACAACTTCTCTTCATTCGACTGGAGTCTATGACCCCTGTCCAGCGGTCTTCGACCCTCTGTGATCAACTCCAGATCAAACGGCAGCTCGCGACTCTCACCCCCAGGCTCTTGGCTCTCTATCACCAACCATGCACGCCAGTGACCAGACCGAGGAACGTTTACAGGCTGCGATCCAAAACAAACACCACTTACAAACAAGGAGGTTAAGATGGCTCTGTTTAATTTCATGATGATGCTCCTATTATCGTTTCGATTTACATGCCAATGCAAAAACCCCAGCCAAACAAAAGAACATTGCCGCAGCCAATACCATAACGATCGGATCACTCGCCCAATCCGTCCCAACTTCCATGGGCAGGGGTAATCTCGCACGACCGGGCTCCGGTGGATAGTTCTGATAAAACACGATACCCGCAATACCCACACCCAGTAATCCCTCGCCGCCTACCAGGCCCGATCCAAACAATATTCCGTTAGCTCTGCGGCTATCCTCTTCCTCTTTTGATTTGGCCTTGCGCGTCATCACCCAACGTAGTAATCCGCCCAGAAAAACCGGGAACGTTGTGGTCACAGGCAAATAAACGCCCACCGCAAAGGGTAAGGATGGAATGCGTAACAGTTCAACGATCAGCGTAATCCCAACCCCAATCCCCACCAGCATCCACGGCAACTTGGATTGCAGCACACCCTCGATCACCAGTTTCATCAGCGTCGCCTGGGGCGCGGGTAATTCTGAGCTGCCCAAGCCGAGCGTTTGGTCAAGCAGTAACACGGTGGCACAGACCGCCGTGGCCGAGGTGATCACACCAATCAGTTCGCCGATTTGCTGACGTTTGGGTGTCGCTCCGAGTATGAAACCCGTTTTTAAGTCCTGCGAAGTATCGCCGGAAATGGAAGCGGCGATAGCCACGACGCAACCGACCGTGAGTGCAGCCGCCATGCCCATCTCATCGGTCCAGCCCGCGAAACGAAAAATCGCAGCGGTCGCCAACAGCGACGCAATCGTCATTCCGCTCGTGGGGTTCGACGTTACACCCACCAGCCCCACGATCCGAGAAGCGACGGTCACAAAGAAAAAGGCGAAGACCACCACGCACACCGCCGCCACCGGTTGTATCCACGCGGATTCCATCACTCCAAACAACGACGGGTAAAACGCCATGAAACCAGTTACCAACAGTACACCAATCCCCACGACCGAAAAGGGTAAATCGCGTGACGTTCTTTCGACCACCTCTATGGTGTGTGATTCCTTTCTCGCACCAACCTTAAACCGTTGCCCCAGCGTACCCAGGCCAATCCGAAAACTTTCGATCATCGTCGGTACACTGCGAATCAAGGTAATCAAACCGGCTGACGCCACCGCACCGGCTCCGATGTAGCGGATGTAACGATTCCAGATATCGTGCGCACTCATCTGGCTGATCAAATTCAGCGTTTCCGGGTACAGCGGTTCTGTCTGGTTCGCCCCCCAATAGGCAATCACGGGGATCAGGATCAACGACGAGAGTATACCGCCCCCGACCATAATCGCACTCACGCGCGGGCCGAGAATATATCCCACGCCGAACAGCGCCGACGACATGCGAAATCCAAGCTCGGCTTTTAATATTCCCGGAATGGGAAACTTCACACTGCTCGGAAAAATTTTGAGCCAGCCACCGATAAACTTAAACAACGCGCTGACACCCAACCCCAGAAACACGAGGCTGGCTTTGCCGCCACCGACTTCAGAAGCCACCAAAACTTCCGCACAAGCGGTACCTTCCGGGTAGGGCAGTTTGCCGTGTTCGCGATCGATTAAAAATCGCCGCAATGGAATCATAAATAGTACACCCAGCAACCCGCCGCACATCGCCAGCATGGTCATCTGCAATAGCGGTGGATCAAAGCCCCACATGAACAACGCGGGCAACGTAAAGATTACACCACTGGCTACCGAACTCGATGCGGAGCCGATGGTTTGCGAAAGATTGGCTTCTAGAATGGTGCCCTTCATGCCGGCTGCCCGAAACGCCTTGAACGCCGCGACCGTCATGACCGCAATGGGGATCGACGTCGAAATCGTTAAACCAGCTTGCAAACCGAGATAGGCGTTGGCCGCCCCAAAGACGATCCCGAATACAATGCCAGGGATAGCCGCTTTGAGCGTAAACTCGAGCGGCGATTCATCGGCGGATACGTAAGGTCGAAACGTCTCTCTCGCCCGGGTCGCATCTTTTTCGCCTTGGTTTTGGCTATCGTTTGGTTTCTTCATGGGAGATAGTTATGCAGATTTGGGAAAGTTTATCAAGAATTCAAGTTTAGCATTGCTTTTTCCATGCAAAATCAAGGTAATTCTGTTATTTTTCTGTAATGGCCTCTTTTTCGATAGAAAAGCGTTGAAGCTCAATGATAATCAAGATACATTAGTCATGCTTTTCTAGTGCAACGATGGGGACTTTTTCTTTATCTTTCTGGAGAGTAATGATGATAACTAACTTATCAACGCGTTCCAGTCTATTTCTTTTTGCTGTAATCATTTGTTTAACGCCTTTGACGTCACAGGCGTCCATTATTTATGTGGATGTAAGTGCCAGTGAATCGTTGCATGACGGAACGAGCTGGTGTAGCGCGTTTATGGATTTACAAGATGCGTTGTCGGTGGCTGTCGCGACCGATGAAATCTTTATCGCCAACGGCACTTATTATCCCGATCAAGGTACGGGAAATCGCGAAGCATCTTTTCATTTGATATCCTACGTGGCGATTAGGGGTGGTTACGCCGGATGTGGGGCAGCTAATCCCAACGCACGAAATTTGGTAAGTTTTGAAACGATTCTCAGCGGCGACCTTTCCAATAATGACAGATCGAATTTTATAAACTATTCGGAAAACAGTTACCACGTCGTAGCTGCAACAAATGTGAACAATACAGGATTGCTTGATGGCGTGACCATTACTGGTGGCAATGCGGACGGCCCAAATTTCGGTCCCGATCCAAGTAGCAAGGACCAGGGAAGCGGAATCAACAATTACTGGAGCACCGCTCGATACGAAAACTGCACAGTACGTAAAAATTATTCAGCCAATCATGGAGCGTTCAACGATCACGGCGGCGCGACGTTAATTAATTGTACGTTAGAAGATAACGAATCAGGTAAGTGGGGTGGAGGTATGTTTGTCGCTCCCCACACCGTTGCTACAGTAACAGATTGCAAGTTTAGTAATAACCACACAGGCGGAAGTGCTGGCGGCGGTGGCGGCGTCGTCAACGGTGGAAATTCCGTTTACACCGATTGTCTATTTTCTGGCAATGTCAGCGATACCAAAGGCGGCGGTTTATATAACCACAGCTCAGCTAAACCAACTTTTAATGGTTGTACATTCTTAGATAACTTCGCTGAGTTTGGAGGTGGTCTGTACAATCAAACCGGGTCTCACCTGGAGTTCACTAACTGTCAGTTTACCAGCAATGTAGCCGGTCAATACGGTGGAGGTGTATGGGGCTATTCCAATCCGTTGTTCTTTACCGATTGCTCCTTCACAGGCAACAGCACGATTGCAGCGTATGGTGGTGGACTGTATTTCGCAGGGAATAACTCAATACTAACCAGATGTACATTCTCAGATAATACTTCGTTACAAGGTGCTGGGTTGTATCTCAGCTTTGGTACTGTGACATTCGAGAGCTGCACCTTTATTCGAAATCATGCAACAAGCTCAGGACATGCAGGTGGCGGGATTTTCTGCTCCACAAATACAAACCCAATTCTTCGCGATTGCTTATTCAGCCAAAACACCGCTATCAATGGAACCGGTGGAGGCATGTATGTATTTAATGATAGCGTACCCATACTCACCAGATGCACTTTTGTAGGCAATCATGCCCGTGTAGCTGGCGGTTTTTATTCTGCTTCGGGGGGAATAGCTTATCTGACAAACTGTAAATTTATCGCCAACAGCGCTAATGCTTCATGCGGTGGTGCGTATTTTTATCTCGACACCTCGACACTCGTAAATTGTGTATTCAATGGAAATTCGGCTGTGAACTCTGGTGGCGCAATAATTTCTGCGTACAGTGATACCTCGATCATTAACTGTACGATGGTAAATAACAGTGCAGGAAGAGGAGGGGGATTGTTCGCTCAAAGTATCGATAATAGTTTTAATGGGCGAGGTAGTGTGAACATCTTAAATAGCATTCTGTGGAACAACACCGATTCCGATCCTGTCGGGACGACTCAGTCTTCTCAAATCTATCCCGCATTCGATGCAGTACCAGTAGTCAGTTACAGTTGTGTAAAAGGTTGGAATGGGAGTTTGGATGGAATCAATAATATCAGCGAGGATCCATTGTTGGTATACCTCAAAGGCTCTGACAACCTCAGCGATACCGCCGATGACGACGTGCGTCTACTCTTCGATTCTCCTGCCCTGGATCGAGGGAACGAAGAATTCCTGCCGGCGGATGAATCTGATCTTGATGGCGACGGGAACACTACCGAATCTGTTCCATACGATTTGGCTGGGAGTGAGCGGGTTTATTGGGACGGGGTGGATATGGGGGCTTCCGAACTCGCTGATTGCAACCAAAATGGTATCCATGACGCGATCGATTTTCTAAATGGATTAGACCAGGATTGCAATAATAACATCGTACTCGACCTTTGCGAACTACAATCCGGGCGACAACAAGACTGCAATACAAATAACAAATTGGATGTTTGCGATATAGCGGACGGGTTTAGTATTGATATTAACGAGAACCAATGGCTCGATATTTGTGAAGCCGATTGCAATGGCAATGATTTGCCGGATGAGTATGAAATTACACAAGGGTTCGTATTCGACTGCAACAACAATTTTATTCCCGACGGATGCGATATCGAAAAAACCGCATGGTTAGATTGCAACGAAAACGGATTTCTGGATGATTGCGACATCGCGGAGGGTATCAGCCCCGACGTCGACGGCAACTGCATCCCCGACGAATGTTTGCAGCGTCCACGGCCCGCAGCCGAGCTGATTCCGCTGGACAAAAGCCGATACATCGCCTTTACACCCACCCGTGCCGGTTGCTTGTCTGCGATCCGTGTCACGCTGCGATCTCTGTATCGCCCGGATGTAACTCTTGTAGACCAACCTGATTTTTCTACCTTTGAAAATGAGGTTCGATGGGTCGGTCCCCCCAGCACATTCTCCGAAAACGCAGCGGGCGACAGCACTTTTAACGCTTCTCAACTTCAATGCGAACCATTTTTCGGGAACTGGGATTCTATAGAAATCGTACACGTCTATGGTGACGCCGTCCTACCAAATTCGCTCTATGAAGTTCAAATGGTGGGTAGTGACTGCGTCGATACGACTGACACAACCTGTCACTCCAGCCCGCTGCAGATTTATACGGGTCAATGGTGCGACGTGGCTCCGCCTTATTACACGCCGTTCGGTTCGTCTCAACCGGACATTGCCGATGTACTCGCGATCGTGAGCAAATGGTTGGGAGAATCGGAGCCGCGAAAGGCGTTTGCACAATTGCAGCCGAACGTTTTGAATCCCGGTACGAACGTGGGGATTTCAGACGTTCTCGTCGCGGTGGACGCATGGCTAGGCTCACCCTATCCCTATCCCGGCCCGACAAGCTGTCAGTAATCACTCATTCAAAACTGTAAAGGCTATTGCAGCTTTACTAGGTTAGTGTAAAAAAAGATTCTGCTATCAACAACGTCAACCGTTATGAGTCATCCTCATCTTCGTCTTCGTCTTCCAGTTGATAATCAATCTCATAAGCGGGGGGGGCACGAAGTGCCTTTAGACCCGCATCGCGGTCACCATCGGGGCTTTTGAGATAATGCTCGAACCAGCGAAGTGATCGCATGTTGTAATCATATCGGCCGGCGGATTTGCGATTGCCATGACCCTCGCCCGGATACCAAACCAGACGTACCGGGGTTTGACCGATGATTTTCAGGTTTCGATAAAGCTCCAACGACTGACTCGGATGTACGCGGGTGTCGTTTTTACCGTGAAGGATCAGCAGCGGGGTTTTGGCTTTTTCCGCATAATAAATCGGGCTACGTGTGAGGAAAAATTCCCAGTCATCCCAAAGACGCTTTCTAGCGTGAACCAGCCTCATCTCATTGGGAATATCCGTCGTTCCCGATTTGGAAATGTGATCGGAGATGCCGACGAACATGACACCCGCTGCGAATCGCTCTGAATGATAAGTAGAACACCAGGCCGTCGCGAAGCCACCGTACGAACCACCCGTGATGCCAACGCGATCTTCATCTACCAGGCCGAGCGTAATGAGATGATCGACGGCGTCGATCAGATCATCAAATTCCGCGCCGCCGTAATCCGCCTGCCCCATTTTGGAAAATTCAACTCCGCGACCGGTACTGCCTCGATAGTTTGGAATAAAGACAACGAAACCGCGGGCGGCTGCAACTTGACCAGGATTGGAATAACGAGTGAGCCAGCTGTTGTGATTGTGCGCTTCTGGGCCGCCGTGTACGTGCAAAATGAGAGGATAGCGCTGGCCGATTTTTTCGTCCAACGGGCGGATTAACAATCCTTCGAGTATTAATCCGTCGCGAGCACTGTGGGTGATGACTTCCTGTTTGGCGAAACGCATGCCATTAAACCACTTGTTGTGATGGGTCAGTCGTGTCGCCTTTTTGTCACCATGACGCATTCGATAAAGTTCAGACGGATGTGTGGGACTGCTCGACAACATGGCCGACGATTGACCGTCGCGAGATAGTGTAAGATTACGCATCACGATTTGGCCTTCTTCAATATGCAGTTTGTGTTGACTGCCATCGAAACGAATTTCGCCCAACGTCGTCCACACACCTTTGTCACCCAGATACATAATGGTGTTGGCGTCC
>CBDTZI010000127.1:0-8428 GCA_965364865.1 uncultured bacterium
TAGAGTGCGTCCTTGGTAAGGACGAGGTCACGGGTTCGAATCCCGTCAGCAGCTTTTCGAATTTCGTACTGCGTAAATTTTACTGCGTGATGATCGTAATTCGCAGATGATGATAAAGTTTTATTCGTTTTGTAATGCGAACAAAACATGTGTCATGTGCGATTACTTAATGTTACTTTACATAAGGAATCAACATCATTGATGCTTACTGCATCAAGTGAGTGGAGGAACGTGTTGGATGGCTAAGGAAACTTTTGAACGAACGAAACCTCACTTAAACGTGGGAACAATCGGACACGTGGACCATGGTAAAACAACGCTGACCGCAGCATTATGCACGGTTCAGGCTGCCAAAGGGTTGGCTAAAGCGGTCAGCTATGATGAAGTGGCCAAGGCTTCTGAATCACAGGGTCGTCGTGACTCAACCAAGATTCTGACCATTGCCACATCGCATGTGGAGTATGAATCAGAAAGTCGTCACTATGCACACATCGACTGCCCCGGTCACGCGGATTATGTGAAGAACATGATTACGGGTGCCGCGCAGATGGATGGCGCGATTCTGGTGGTGTCGTCTGCGGATGGTCCCATGCCGCAAACGCGAGAGCACATTCTTCTCGCTCGTCAGGTAAACGTCCCCTACATTGTCGTCTTTATGAACAAAGTTGACCTCGTGGACGATCCCGAACTTCTGGACCTGGTCGAGATGGAAATTCGCGAATTGCTCAGCAAGTACGATTTCCCGGGTGATGATATTCCGGTCATTCGTGGCTCGTCACTGCCTGCCGCGAATAATCCCACAGACGAAACGGCTATTGCGTGTATCGCCGAGCTGGTGACCGCCTTGGATACCTACATTCCGATGCCCAACCGCGATGAAGATTTGCCTTTCCTGATGTCGATCGAAGACGTCTTCAGCATCAAGGGTCGTGGAACGGTGGCTACCGGTCGAATCGAGCGTGGCAAGGTGAACATCGGCGATGAAGTAGAAATCGTCGGTTTGACCGATACTCAAAAAACAACTGTGACTGGCGTGGAAATGTTCAATAAGACGCTGGACTCTGGAATTGCCGGCGACAATGTTGGTTGCCTGCTGCGTGGTACGAAAAAGGATGAGATTGAGCGTGGTCATGTATTGGCCAAGCCCGCTTCCATCAACCCGCATACGAAATTCGAGGCACAGGTTTATGTGTTAACCCAGGAAGAGGGTGGGCGACATACCCCATTCTTCAACGGGTATCGTCCTCAGTTCTATTTTAGAACGACTGACGTCACAGGCTCTTTGAATCTTCAAGGCGCGGAAATGTGCATGCCGGGTGATAATATTACTATGGAAGTCGAACTGGGTAAGCCCATCGCCATGGAACAAGGCCTTCGTTTCGCTGTTCGTGAAGGGGGTCGTACTGTGGGTTCTGGTGTTGTCGCCAAGGTCGTTGAATAAGAATAAAGTTTAATCGCATAAGCGTAGGGATTTGATCCAGGATGGCAAAAGCTGCAAAACGAGAATACGTTTGGTTACAGTGCAAGGAGTGTAACGACCTGAACTATCGCACCAGTGTGAATGTTCAGGGAGGGACACCTAAGATTGAGCTGTCCAAATACTGCAAGCGTGAACGGAAACGCACTGCCCACAAAATTAAGAGGAAGTAGGTACTTCTTTTACCGACGGTGAATGGATGGAATCTGCTTGAAGGAGCGTAGCTCAATTGGCAGAGCACCGGTCTCCAAAACCGGCGGTTGGGGGTTCAATTCCCTCCGCTCCTGATGAATTTTTAATTTTAATTTTGGTTGTAATGATCTTGCCGCCCTGGGCGGTAATCATTGTCACGAAAAACGCATTTTTACGAACCATCATAAAGATGAATGATATACGATGAGCCAGGTTGACAGTACAACCGTAGCCCCACCCCAGCAGGATCAGAATGTGAATGATCACGGTTCCGATTATGGAAACGGTGGCGGTGAACCGTCGGGGCGACCTTCGCCCGATGGTGGTGGCGGATTTTTTAAGCAGTACAAACCCGAACAGGGGAAATGGACTCGGTTGGGCACCTTCCTCGGTTGTGGAGCGGTGGTCGCATGGGGTGCAAAGTTTCTGTTTGATCAGCTCTCCATTTATGAGGGTGATGAAGCCTGGCGTTTGATGGTGACCACGGGCATTCCGATCGCGTTTGCGGTGATTGTGGGTGGTATCCTCTGGTGGATCACCTATGGCAATCGTAAAACCAGCGATTTTTTAATCGCTACAGAAGGTGAAATGAAAAAAGTCAGCTGGTCGTCTCGTCGTGAGGTGATCGGCTCTACGAAAGTCGTCATTTTGTTTACCGTGTTAATGGCGATCTATCTTTTTGTGGTAGATGTGGCTTTTCAGGCTTTGTTTAGCGGTATCGGTGTTTTGAAAAAATGAGCGATACTGATTCGACACCCATTGAAGCAGCAGAGACAGAAGTGGCTTCGGATAACACCGATGCGACAATCCCTGCATGTGATCCGGTGGATTCAACTGAATCCTCAGACCAGACGGCGGATGAGTCCTCTGATTCCACGGCGATCAACTCGCTGGGGATGAAGTGGTATGTACTTCGGGTTGCTTCCAACAAAGAAGAGCAAGTGCGAGATGCCTTGACTCGAAAAATCAAGATCGAAGCCCTGGAAGCCTCGGTGGGAAGAATTTTGGTTCCCACGCTTAAAGAAAAGAAGATGAAAGCCGGCGTGCTCAAGGTGATCGAGCGTAAGCTGTATCCGGGCTATGTGTTTGTGGAGATGGCCTGTGAGGATGATGGCTCGGTCATTGAAAACGTATGGTTCATGATTAAAGAAACAACGGGTGTGGGTGATTTCATCGGTTCGGATGGTAAACCCACAAGCATGCCCGAACACGATGTGGTCCAGATGCTCGCCGCCTCTGAAAAGGCGGAGGACGAGCCAGGCTTGTCGGGTCTGAACATCAACATCGGCGACCAGGTGAAGATTTCCGACGGTGCTTTCGAGAGTTATGAAGGCGAAGTGGATGCGGTGGATGAACGACGCGGTATGGTGTCGGTCATCGTATCTATTTTTGGTCGATCTACACCGGTCGAAGTGGGTTACTGGCAGATTGAAAAAGTTGAAGAATAGTTTTTCTTATTAGGCGGACAAGGTAGTGGCTAAAGCAGGAAAAAAAGAAGTAACCGCAATCATTAAATTACAAGCACCCGGTGGTCAGGCAACACCAGCGCCGCCGATTGGTCCTGCCTTGGGTCAGCATGGGGTCAACATTGGACAGTTTGTTCAGCAGTTCAATGCCGCTACTGCGGCGTTGAATGGGATGCTCGTTTCGGTTGTGATCAGTGTTTATTCCGACCGATCTTTTACCTACGAGGTGAAGAGTCCACCGGCTGCGGTGTTGTTGAAAGACGCCGCCAAGGTCGCCAAAGGCAGCGGCGTGCCTCATAAAGAAAAAGTTGGCACGGTGAATAAAGAGCAAATTCGAGCGATCGCTGAAAAGAAACTGCCGGACTTGAACTGTTACACCATCGAAGCCGCTGAAAAAATCGTTGCGGGCACCGCCCGATCAATGGGAATTGATATCGTAGATTAGTGCGTAACAAATAAGTTTTATTGCATAAAGAGGTAGGATCAACCATGGGCCGTCTAAGTGTAGCCTATAAAAAACAAATGGAAATTCGCAAGAATTTACCCAAAGAGATGGACTTGAAGGAAGGGATTTCCTGCATCAAGAACATGGCTGATGTGAAGAGTGATCGTTCTTATAAAAACGGTAAGAAACGAAAATCTTCGGATCAGACGGTAGAGATCGTGTTGCATCTGGGGATTGACGCTCGACAGGCGGATCAGATGTTGCGTGGTGCGATTTCCCTGCCCAAGGGAATTGGCAAGAAACGCACAGTCATTGCTTTTTGTGATGGTGACTTGGTGGATGAGGCCCTTGCCGCGGGTGCAGCTGAGGCTGGCTGTGATGAGCTTGTAGAAAAAATCAAGGGCGGCTGGATGGATTTTGACGTGGCAATTGCCCATCCATCCATGATGGGAAAAGTCGGTAAGCTCGGACGTGTGCTTGGACCATCGGGTAAAATGCCCAGCCCCAAAGCGGGTACGGTCACGGCGGAACTCGTCAAGGCCGTCTCAGAATTTTCGGCGGGTCGCTTGGAATTTCGTAACGACGCCGGTGGCAACATCCATCTACCCGTAGGTAAAACGAGTTTTTCAGATGAGGACCTGACGGAAAACGTGGATGCGGTCATCGAGTATTTTAAGAAGGCTAAACCCGCAACTTCCAAGGGACATTATTTCAAAAGAGTATGTCTTTCCGCAACACGCACCCCCTCGGTTACGATCGCGATGTCGGCGTAAATTTTGGGATATGGTTTTCGGATAGTTTTTAGTGTGATTAATTTCGGAATAACGATATGAGTAAAACGATCAAAGGTATGGTGACCGACGAGTTGCGATCTCATTATGATGGGATTGACAGCGCTTGCGTGGTGGACATCACGGGGATGGGCGTGGTGGAGCAACAACAGCTTCGTAGAAATCTTCGCGAGAGAAACGCCAAAATGCAAATCGTGAAAAACAGCATGGCCCGACGTGCTTTTGAGGGGGGCGGATTGGCGCCGCTGGGTCAGGTGCTGGAAGGGCCATCGGCTCTGATCATTTCTGATCAATCGGTGATCGATATTGCTAAATTGCTGGTGGAATCGGCGAAGTCGATGACAGAGCTCACGCTGAAACAGGCCATCATGGACGGCGATGCGGATTTGTTCACGGTGGAACAACTCGCCAAGATGAAGAGTCAGGTTGAGTTGATCGCGGATGTGTCCATGTTGATTTCCTCACCGGGTCGTGCGATTGCTGCGTGTCTGAAATCACCGCAGTCCAAGATCGCTGGATGTCTCAAAGCGGTGATCGAAAAAGCGGCTTAGTCGATTTTTTAATTTGTTAATTAAGGATCGTAAATCCTAATTTTATAAAATATACGTTCAAACTGACTGGTTCGCTTTATTTTGCGAATGAAATGATTGGCATCGTGTGAATCGCCTATCGGTTGAACGATCAGTAAAACGATGAAGGAGTTGTTCAAGATGGCAGAAGCACCTGTTGCAGAGTTCTCTGCGGATACCAAAGATTTAGCGGACAAGTTGGTTAATTTGTCCATCAAAGATGCCCAGTCACTCGTGGATTGCCTCAAAGAGGTTCACGGAATTGAGCCAGCTGGCGGCGGCGTTGTGATGGCTGCGGGCGGTGGTGACGGTGGCGGTGCCGAGGAAGAGCAAACCTCTTTCAATGTGATCCTGGCTGGATATGGCGAAAAGAAGATTCAAGTGATCAAGACGGTTCGTTCCATTACTTCACTGGGTCTCAAAGAAGCCAAGGATCTGGTCGAAAGTTGCCCCAAGGCGGTTAAAGAAGGCGTGACCAAAGAGGAAGCCGAAAAAATTAAAGGCGAAATCGAAGAAGCTGGCGGCGCTGTTACGATTGAATAGTCGTTGGTTGCCGGTTTAAAATGATTTGTTGAACTGTCTGTTCCAATACGAGGTACTGTGGAGAGCGACTTCTTCATCGAATTTGAACAACGAGCATCATTTATACACACATCCGCTGCGGAGCGGGAACGACCGGATTGGTGGGACATCCGGTGTATCAGAAGTTCCGCAGGCTGTTACGGTCCCTTCTTGGATAGGCTTGGCCATCGCAATCTTGCGCTGCACAAGTAAAGGTATATACGTCTGCGCTTCAGGCGCGGCGTGAATCGAAAAGGTGATCGCAGATGAATGCTGTGTTACCGATCCGTAATTACTCCAAAGTTGGAGATGCCATTCCGGTTCCTGATCTGATCGGACTTCAAACGAAATCCTATGGCGCTTTTTTGCAGGAAGAGATAGCTCCGGATAAGCGCGATAAGCATGGTCTTGAGTCGTTACTTCGAGAGATGTTCCCGATCGAGAGCTATGATGGGAGTCTTGCGCTTCAATACATCAACTATGAGCTGGGCAAACCCCGTTATACACCGGATGAATGTCGCGAATTACGGTTGACCTATGGATTGCCGTTGCGCGTCCGTCTTCGTCTGATTCGCAAAGAAAGCGACGAAATCCAGGAAGATCTGATCTATCTGGGTGATATGCCCATTATGATCGGCGGTGGTGAGTTTATCATCAACGGTGCGGAGCGCGTGATCGTGTCTCAGTTACACCGTTCCCCGGGCGTGGACTTTATCAAAGACCAGGCTGAGGGCGACCGGGCATTGCATTCTTGTCGAATCATTCCTGAACGTGGCAGCTGGATTGAAATCGAGGTCACGAAAAAAGACGTGCTTGTGGTGCGTATCGATCAATCGAGCAAGCTTCCCGCGACGACTTTTCTTCGAGCGATGGACCCGAAATTTTCATCCGACGAATCCATTGTGGATGAATTTTACTCAACCAAATCGGTTAAAGTATCATCATTAAAGCCGGAAATGTACACCGTTTCGACGATCGTGGATGAAGAAAGTGAAGAAGTACTGGTTCGAGCGGGCTGTCAGATTGGTGACGCGATCGAGCAGATTCAAAATTCCTCGTTAAAGAACTTGCGTATCATCACCAAAGTTAGCGACCCACTTATTGTCAACACCCTGGCTGAGGATACTTCGCGATCGCACGAAGATGCGTTATTGAAAATTTACACACGTCTGCGTCCCGGCAACCCCCCGCAGCTCGAAAAAGCAAGAAAATTGTTCATCGAAAAGTTTTATGATGAAAACCGATATCGTCTCGGCAAGGTCGGGCGTTTCCGTCTGAACCGTAAATTTGAGATCCCCGGTGACAGCGGAGCCATGACCCTCACCGTAGAAGACATGATTCATTGTTTGAAATATCTGCTGAAGCTGCGTACGGGTGAATCCGCCTTTGCGGTGGATGATATCGATCACCTGGGCAACCGGCGACTGCGAACACTCGATGAGTTGTGTGCGGATGAAATGCGAAAAGGGTTCCTGAAACTTCGACGTACGGTTCAGGAACGTATGAGCATGAAAGACCCGGAGCAAATCGGTCGGGTCGCTGAACTGATTAACAGTAAGTCGATCAGCTCATCCATCGATCTGTTTTTCGGTCGTGGTGAACTGTCGCAGGTGGTGGACCAGACCAATCCACTTTCTCAACTGACCCATGAGCGCCGCTTGTCTGCGCTGGGACCGGGTGGTTTGAACCGAAAACGTGCGGGTTTTGAAGTCCGCGACGTCCACATTTCTCACTATGGCCGAATCTGTCCGATCGAAACGCCGGAAGGCACGAACATTGGACTCATCGCGTCGTTGAGTATCTACAGCGTGGTGGACGATTATGGTTTTCTGATCACTCCTTATCTTAAAGTCCACAAGGGTGGAAAGGTTCACGATCATTCTTACCTTCGTGCGGACGAGGAAATGCGTGAAGTGCTTGCCCCACCGGAATCACTGCTTCCCGGTGGAACCCAGCTACGAGACGGCCACCACATTGTTCGTGCTCACGGTGAGATGAAACAGGTTGAAACCGATGATGTGACGTATGTGGATATTTCACCCAAGCAGACCATTGGTGTATCCGCTTCGTTGATTCCGTTTCTGGAACACGACGACGCCAACCGTGCGTTGATGGGTTCCAACATGCAGCGACAAGCGGTTCCGCTGTTAAAGGTAGATCCACCGTTGGTGGGTACGGGAATGGAGCGAGCGGTTGCATCCAACAGTGGCATGATTGTGCGTGCACGAACCAACGGCAAGGTGACGTTCGTCGATTCCGCACGAATCGTCATCGACGACACCGACGAATACATACTTCGTAAATTCCAGGGCTTGAACGAACGTACCTGTATGAATCAAAAACCTCTGGTTCGCCCTGATCAACGGGTAAAACAGGGTGAAATCATTGCCGATGGCCCCGCCACCTCCAACGGTGAGCTTGCCCTGGGTAAGAATCTGCTTGTTGGTTTTATGACCTTTGACGGTCACAACTTTGAGGACGCCATTGTCATTAGTGCACGCCTGGTTCGTGACGACACGCTCACCAGCATTCACATCGATGAATACGATGTCGATTGTCGTGAAACGAAGCTGGGTCGTGAAGAGTTTACCAATGACATTCCCAACGTTTCGGAACGAGCGCTGGCGAATCTTGGCGAGGACGGCATTGTTCGTATCGGAACCCGTGTACAACAACGCGATATTCTGGTCGGCAAAGTCAGTCCGAAATCCAAGAGTGAGCTAAGCCCTGAAGAAAAATTACTCCATGCGATTTTCGGTCGAGCGGGCGAAGATGTGAAGAATGATTCGCTTGAACTGCCTACCGGTGAAGAAGGCATTGTGATCGGCGCTAAGAAATTTTCGCGACGCCTGCACATGACCGATGAACATCGCCGCGAGTTAAATGAGCAGATCGCGACTTACGTCAGCTCGCAAGATGCGAAAATC
>CBDTZI010000128.1:0-8398 GCA_965364865.1 uncultured bacterium
CTAAAATCGGCAACACCATGTACTTTTCACCTGCACCTGAAATGGAAAAAAAATTAAGTACTCTGGCGTCGAAAGAAAATTACTTACCAATATGATTGGCGACGATTTTGAAGGCCTGGTTGAAAGCCTGAAAGTTCGACGATCGTTTTACCGCTTGTTTGGAATCGTGATGGTGATATCTTTCGTATTGACTGGAACGACAAGCTCAATTTTCCCGGGCCGAGAATGGAGAACCGTCAGTGCCAATGTGGCATTCGCGGTGGTGGGTAGATGATATCGATCGAACAACCCACCTTTTTGCGTATGCAAGCTGTATCGACACATAGATTCCGGATTTAGAAATTTCACGTCCTTTTGACCTTCCGGTAGGGAAATTTCAGAGCACACGACTTGTACCCACACATCCTCGGCGGGCTGAGAGTTTTCGTAGACCACTTTCCCACTGATGAAGTAGGGCGTATATCCCGGATAGAGGATGACCTTGAATTCAAGGTCGGGATTGAGCTTTCTGGCTTGATCGAAAACGGTTCTCAGTTGTTTTAGAGATTCCGGTGAGTCCGCTACCCCGCTGAGCGTTTTTCGGGCAAACGTTGAAAATCGTACTCGGTTCAAGTTGGGATCGCCTTCGATGGCTTCCTTGATCAGATCATAGGATTGATTTCTATCGCTCTTGAACATGCCCTTCGACATTTTCGGCATGCTATAAGCTGCAAAAGCACAGAAAGCGACGACCATCACGATCAGCGTTTTGATATTCATAACGATTGCTCCGTCGGGTGTTCATGTTTTGGGTTGGTTCATGACCTAAGAATGCTTACGCCAAAGTGAATAAGATGGTTTCGCGACATGATGAATCGATCACATCTTATATGCATGGTATATGTTTTTATCGACAGATTATGAGGGCTGCTTTGTAGTGAAAAAAAGAGGGGAAATTTCGGTCCTCGAAATGATGATTCCGTTAGCGGGAATGCGATTGATTGGAGTCACGATTCACTCCTGGTTGAATGAATGGTTATCGGAATTCGATCAATGAATTCAGGCTGAATATGCTTTTGACAGAGCGTTGGTTTCGTATATTCTGGCCGATAAGCAGGTTAAGGATCATTGTAAGCAATAAATCCAGAAAAAATCGGGCTTCATCAACAATGCACAAACAGAATCACTACCAATTTATGCGTTATTTTATCACCATGCTGGTGTTGGCTTTATGTTGCCAATGTCAACGCGACGATACCCCCACTCCCGCAACAAAACCAACACAGACATCATCAAAGAAATGGTTCACTGAGATCACAGCCGATGTGGGCCTTGATTTTCTTCATGAATCCGGGGCAAACGGTAAATTGTTGATGCAGGAGCTTCTGGGATCGGGTGTGGCGTTATTCGATTACGATAACGACGGTGATCTGGATATTTATCTGACAACGGGTCATTCAGGATTGCCAAATCCAGAGAGTGCTGACGCGCCTCCCAACAGGCTATTGAATCAAAAAGCAGATGGACATTTTGTTGATGTCAGTTTGACCTCGGGGTTGGATGATCGGGGATATGGTATGGGGGTTGCGATCGGCGATATCGACAATGATGGCGATACCGATGTTTATGTGACCAACTATGGTTTGGATAAATTATTTCGCAACCGTGGTGACGGTACGTTTGAAAATATAACGAAATCGTCGGGAATCAAAGTTGAAAAATGGTCAGCCTCAGCCACTTTTCTCGATTATGATCGCGACGGTTTTCTCGATTTGTTCGTAACGCAATATCTCATAGACGATCCGACCAAAGTGTGTATCGATCGCTCGGGACGACGCAATTACTGTGGCCCCAATCATGGAAAACCCATACCGGATGTACTCTTGCACAATAACCAGGATGGTACGTTTACAGATGCAAGCGAAAAATCAGGTATCACATCCGTCTCTGCTGCGGGATTGGGAGTGATTTGTGAAGATTTCAATGAGGATGGCTGGATCGACATTTATGTCGCCAACGATGCCTTTGCCAACAACCTCTGGATCAATCAGCAGGATGGCACTTTTAGCGATGATGCGCTTTTACTGGGATGCTCTTTAAACCTGCATGGCCATGCAGAAGGAAGCATGGGAATCATTGCGGCGGACTTTGACAACGACACCGACGTGGATCTGTTTATGACCCATCTCAATGAAGAAAGTAATACGTTTTACGTTAACCAGGGCAACCAACTCGGGTTTATCGACATGACCATTGGCAGTGGACTCGGATGGTCCAGCGTGGGTTTAACAGGTTTTGGCACCGTTGCTTTTGATGTAGAGCATGATGGCGATCTGGATATCGCCGTGGTGAATGGACGGGTGATGTTTTCCGATCCGGTTTCTGGCGTAACGATGAATCCTCCCTGGGACAAGATAGCGGAACCCAATCTTTTTTACATTAACGATGGAAATGGGAAGTTTCTTGCGGCTGATGACCGCGCAGAAGTTTTTTGTAAACCGATAGAGATCACTCGAGGACTGGCTGTCGGAGACATTGATAAAGACGGTGACCTTGATATGTTAATTACAAATATTGAGGGACCCGCTCGACTCTATCGCAATGATGCGCCGCAAAATCAACATTGGCTGATGATTCGTGCGATCGATCCGCGTATGAAACGAGATGCAATCGGTGCTCGTGTGCTTGTTCATTTTGACCATCGATCCTTGACACGCACCATTACCAGCGGTTTCAGTTATATTTCCGCCAGCGAGCCGGTAGCGCATTTTGGTCTGGGTAAAGTTAACAAAATCGATCACATCGAAATTTTTTGGCCTGACGGGTATCGAGAAAAATTCATGGTCTCTGTTGTAGACCAGGCACTACGACTAAAACGAGGAACAGGTAAACAAATTCCATGACATCATCACAGCAAACTCAGAAACCCAGTCCCGTCGCCATTGGGTTCGTATCGATTGCCGTTGTAGCAGCTATTGTAATCGCGGTTTTTTTATTGCGTAATCAATCCTCGATTCCTAAATCGTTACCGGCGACTGTCGCGCAACAATCCTGGGAAATTCCTGTTCCAGACACTCATTCCATGGAACCGCAGGTGGGTAAACTGATAGATGAAACCCGTGATCTATTATTGAACAATCAGGATTCGGTGGAGGCCTGGGGAAAATATGGAATGATTCTAGACGCTCATTTTGTCCTTACTCCAGCGGCCACTTGCTATCGACGTGCTTGTGAACTTGCCCCTGATGAATTTACATGGCCCTATTTGTTAGCGATCATCTTTTCGCAAAATAAATCTACGGTGATGGAAAGTGTGGAGTGGTTTCGCAAAGCCGCCCAATTGGATTCGCAATACTTGCCCTTGTATCTTCGCCTTGGGGAAGTCCAGATGAAACGCGGAATGACAACAGAGGCTCAAACTGTTTTTCAGCAAGCTTTGTCCATCGACGCTCAAAGCGCAATGGCTCATCGTGGTTTGGGTCAGGTTCTGATCATGATGGGTGAAACAGCCGAAGCGGTTACACACCTTGAGCTGGCATCCAAGCTCGCTCCGAACGATAGCACATCCTATGCCTCATTAGCTACGGCGTATACTCAATTGAAACTGCCCGACCGTGCTCAACGGGCTATGCAACAATCGAAAAAATTATCCCCTCAAAAATACTACGATGATCCCATACGGAACGAAGTTGAGCTTATGGGGATCAGTTCTGTTGCCTGTCTGTCGCGGGCAGATCAATATATGATGCTGGGTGATTATCCATCGGCCATCGAAGAATTCTTAATTGCCGCTTATGCGCGTCCCTACGATGCCACCGTTCATCTTGACCTGGCGAAGGCCTACAGAGCCAGTCGAAATGGCGAAAAAGTAGTTCATCATTTGACCCGGGCGGTTGAAATTCAGGACGATCTTGTAGATATCCATGTTGTTCTTGGAAACTTGAAAATGGCAAAACAGGATATGGAGCAGGCCATTCATCATTATCGTCGAGCCACCGCAAACGCTGCGGACAACTCGTTATACCATTCAAAATTGGCTGGGGCCCTTGCTCGAAATGGGAATTTTGAAGAGGCCCTGGTTGAATTTAACCTGGCTTCTGATTTGGGGCCACTTAACGCGCCATCGTTTGCTGACTGGGGAACGACATTATTATCGATGGAGAATTTTAGTTTTGCCGTGAATCGTTTCCAGGAGGCTATCCTGCTGGATCCGGACCACATCATCTCTCATGCCGGTCTGGCTGTAGCGTATGAACAACTCGGTCAAATAGATAATGCCATCGCTGAGTATGAATGGACTCTGTCGATCAATCCAAATCACCCCGCCAGGCAGCGGCTCGACAGGCTAAGAGCATCTCAAAACACACCATAAGCTCGTCAATAAGTTAAATCATAAGACAGGAAAGTTGCGTGTAGCGGTTGGAAATCCTTTTGAAGTCAAATGCTTGTGATCGGATTCAAATCGACGACGTTCACGTCGGGTAGTTCAATATCTGTAGTACAAAGCGACAGTTTTGTATGGATTACAGCAGGCACGATGGCTCAGGAATTTATAGACAGTCGAATCTAAAAAGAGGTTAGTATCCGAAATACTTTGTCAGAATAGATCAACCACAAGGCTTCGATGTTATACCAATTCTCGCTCAATCGCATCAAGTACGGGTTCAAGCGATGCCTTCTCGAGTTGACCCAGCGCTTGACGATAACTTCCGAGCTGATCAATGAATGAGCGAATCGCATCCACGCTTAGTCTTTCGACGAAATTGCCAACACCCATTTGTCGTACTTGATTGGCGTTCAGTCGTTGCTCGAATTGCCCGGCAAACGGCACATGGAGCATCGGCTTTTCGAGGTACAAGCATTCACCAATAAGGCTATGCCCTGCCGTCGCGACGATGCCGGCGCATCCCGCCAGATCTTCCAGGAAACCCTGCGAAGATGAGGCTTTGTATAAGACGTTGCCACGCTGCCCGACGTGATCGAAACCATACGCTCGGACTGGCATTGAATCGAGTGACTCCAGGATGGCTGACATTCGATCTGTTGTCATCAGTGCTCCCAGGTAGGCAACCAGATAATCGCCTTTACTTTTCGCCGTAGAATAAACCACCGGGCGAAGAATGGGAGGGACGAGTGTACACGGTTGATAACGGATCCTGGCGTCGAAGAACGTCGAAATGAGATACCGTCTTGCTCCGACGTGATAGGTTCGCACCGCGGCGTAGGCTTGTAAGAATTCGGAACGATAACCTGCGGTACTGCCCACATCACAATGCGTCAGGATATGCTGATTATCCAGGCTGATGAAGGGTATACCGCGGATCGTAGCCACCAGAGGTGTAAAACTCTCCGCATCGGAAATTAACAAATCCGGCCTGAATTCGGAGAAAATCCGATCGACAGACTTCAATGACTGCCAACCATGACACATGATCCCGCTTGCGGTTTTGTACACGGTTCGCAAAGGGTAGACTTTTCCGTTTTCGGAATAAGTTGAAGGCCCCCATATTTCGCGGGTCGTGTCTGGGAAGTGATCGGTAAGGTATTTTACTCCGAGAAGACTCGAAACAAACCGCACCTGATGACCGCGCGCCAACAACCCAGCCCCTACACTATGTGCGCGGACGGCATGTCCAAGACCTTCTCCATGCGCTGCATATAGTATTCGGGCCATCATTTCAACTCCTTGACTCGATCTACGGATCGCTCTACGCTGTCTTTCCGACGACTTTATGACGAGATAGATCCAACACCTGCTTGGCGCGGGTTTCGCGTGAAGGTTAGCGGGATAACTTGTTTATGGTGAAACGAGGTCGTCGTTCACCCGGGAGGCGACGATGTTTCGCGACCATCAATTAGCATATCTGGTAAGAAACGTCAAAATCCGAGAAGTACAACCGCTTAGTTTCAAGCAACAGGGCATGGCCCATGTGTTGTCGAGGTCGGCGAGGGCAATTCCGCATGGTGCCGTGATCGCTCATTTTGACGTGACGCCGCTGGTTGAATATGGGAAGAATGCTTTGCGTCGTGCCAGGGAAGAAAAAGACGCCGAGGACTCGACCCCGCGCGTACGACCGGCCTTGTACCGAAATTTCTGGCCCTTCTTCATTAAGACAATGGCTCATTGCTTACATCATGTTCCGGGGATCAATGTTTTTCTGGATTATGCTCCGTGGCGTACTGCTGGCAATTTATATGTCGCAGAGGACATTAACATCGGATTCACCGTACATACAGAATCCGGCGTCATCAAGCCCGTCATACGTAATCCGCATCAAAAAGATTTAGCCACCGTAGCCGATGAGATGCAACGGTTGTCGAAAAAAGCAAAGCAAACCGATCCGGAAGACCTGTATCATCGAGCTGCGCGGGCCTACCTGCGAACATCCCTGTTGGAATTCGACTTCACGGGTCTACCCGGTTTTTTCAGTTGGGTTCGTGCAAGGCTTAAATGGCGTAAGGCAAACGCTAAATTCCGCGACATACCGGACGAAGAAAAACTCGACGTGACAGACATCCTCGGGGCAACCACCACCGTCGCCAATATTGGCGCATCCCTTGTAGGACATCATACCGTTGGCGTGATCATGCCTCCGGAAATCATTTCATTTGGCATCAGTAACGTATGTCTCATGCCGTGGGTGGTGGGCCAGGAAGTGGTTCCCCGACATGTAGTCACCTTTGCTGCGTCACTCGATCACCGCGTATTTGATGGTGGCGATGCTTTCCCAATGTTTGAACATATAAAGCGATACATAGATTCCCCCAAACTGATCTACGAGTGGAAAACAGGAGATGAGATTTAGATCATCCGTGTAATTTCCAAATGTACCAACGTACAAAAATAGCATGAGGATTGTTTTTCTCCTGCGAACCGGTGATTGAATCCACTGCAAAGCAGTATTATTTTCGAGAGAACCGCAGAACTCTCTCCGAAAAATTTCGCGGGTCTTACAAATCAAGCAAGAGTCTTTCAAATCAGGCGTGGAGTAATAAGGTCATGGCTATGGATCGTGAATCGCAAGTAGAGTCTCCGATGCGCTTAGGAGTACATAATCGGTTTCCAACAGTCAACCTCGATCGAATCTACGCGTCTATCGAACTTGCAACGAACAACCCAATGGTGGTTCAGGTTGTGGTACATTTTGATGGGCGACTCGACGAACAAATTCTGGCGCGGGCAATCTGGGAAGTGGTTCGCCGTAACCCGTATCTCGCGTGTCGATTTAAAAATAAACCATGGGGTTCGCGATGGCAGACCGTCGCGGACCTAACCACAGATCAATTGCTGGAAGTACGCGAGACGGACGATTCGCCTGCGGACGTACAAGCTGCGCTATCGAGGCCATCGGGGGATGGTTGCTCCGTGGAAGTGTTGATACTCCGGGGCAAGTCCGACACTCTTTATTTCAAGCTGGACCACAAGATGGGTGATGCACATTCAGCTAAGGATATAGCTTATGAGTTGGCGGACACCTATTCATCGATCGCTCGCGGCGAGGCTTTGCTTCCATGGAAGCGTGAGACCTACGATCGATCCATTCGGCAGACCCTTCATGGCATGTCCTCCGCTGAGCGTCGAGCCTTGATGGATTCGATTCGCAAAGCCAGTCCTATCGTTGGCGGTATCGCGCCCTGGAAAATACAAGCAACACACTCGAACGCCGAACAACAATCGACGAGCGAGTTCATGATCAAGACGTTTGAGGAAACGATGGTGCGCTCGGTTTCCGACTACGCCAGGAAAAAACAGGTGACGTTGAATACCGTGTTAGCGGCCGCGTTTTCAGTCGCCGCGTTGCGGACGATCCCGCGTAATGAGTGCCCAGCGCCGTATTTCATCCAAACAGTGGACCTTCGTAGATATCTACCGTCGAGACGCGCAAACGCACCGTGCAATCTCGCCGGACTACTTCGGTTTTCAATAAACCATCATCAAGACGAGGCGTTTGATTTGCATGTCGAATCAATAGGCGATCAAGTCGCGACCGCACGCCGCAACTTCATCGGTCTGTGTTTTCCTGCGTTGCAGTGGGAGCTTGTTTACTGGCGGAGGCTTCTGGTTCGGTGCATCCCATTTAGTTTTCTTGTACTCAACGCGCGGCAGCGAGAGGCCGCGCCGGCGTCTGCAGATCGGGGTGCGAACCTTATGCTCTCAAACATGGGTGGTATGGACGAAACACGCCTCAGGTTTCACGAGCATCGACCGCGCAGGGCCTTTATGACTACGGGCGCTCTAAAGGGATCAAAAGTGCTACTGTTTGGCGTGACAGAATTCGGCGGTTCCATCATCGTGCATCTCAGGCATACCCGGGTGGCACCATCCCTCGCCCTCGTCGCGCTCGTGCTGCTCGAGAGCAACGCCCTCCATCGTTCGCCCGCGCTCAACGGACCCTTGGATCTCTAGCCCTGTTGCTTC
>CBDTZI010000129.1:0-8386 GCA_965364865.1 uncultured bacterium
CCCTTCGATCATCGAATCGATAGACGAATCCGCCGTAATGTTTTCAATCTCACCCCACGCCTGCGAAATCGCACTCATCATGGTGTGCAGGGCTTTGACTCCCTTGTCGCGTGCATCGCCGGATAGATTTTTCATGCGCTGTGCAAATTGCAACGCCGATTGAAGGGCTTTACCGCGATCCGTTTCAAACATCGCGGGATATTGCGAGTCTTCGTAATAAGGAAAGTGGCCGCTACATCGATACAAATCCAGCTGCCCAATATGCGGCGTATAGACCATATCATAACCGAGCTTCGTCATCTCCTGTGTGAGATAATTTTGCAGTTCGGTTCTGATCGTCGCACCTTTGGGCTGCCACAACACCAACCCGGTTCCCACCTGGTCGGTAATCGTAAACAAATCCAGTGTTTTGCCGAGTACGCGGTGGTCGCGTTTCTTGGCTTCCTCCAGCTGTTCCAGATATTTCGAGAGTGAAGATTTTTTGAAAAAAGCGGTTCCGTAGACACGTTGTAATGGTTGGTCGTTGACATCGCCGCGATAGTGCGACCGGCTGATCTGTCGAATTTTGAACGCCTTCACCACTCCCGTAGCCGGAACGTGAGGCCCGCGACACAGGTCTTCAAAATGTTTGCCCTGTTCGTCGCCAGTGACGTAAAAACTCAACGAATCCCCGTCCGCTCGCTCGGCGTTATCTATTTTGTAACGCGATCCCTCATCGTGAAGTTTGCTCATCGCCTCTTCACGTGGCAATTCATACCGGCAGAATGATCGGTTTTCCTTGATGATCCGCGACATTTCCGCTTCGATTTTGGGAAAATCGTCGGGCGTAATCGAATGGTCTAAATCGATGTCGTAATAAAATCCGTCTTCCAGAGGCGGGCCATAAACTAATTTGGTTTCGGGAAAAACTTTACAGATCGCCTCCGCCATGATGTGGGCGGCGCTGTGACGAAGTACAAAGAGGCTATTCTCGTCATCATCCTTGGCGGTGAGGATGCTCAGACTACAATCCCCGGGCAGAGGATGATTCAGATCCATGACTTCACTGTTACCATCGCGATTCACACGACCGGCGTTGGCCACCCGCGCGAGACCCGGGCCAATCTTCGCGGCGACATCCGCCGTGGTTGCACCCTCGGTAAACTCCAAAACCGTGCCGTCAGGCAGTGTAACTTTCAGCACTGATCTCCCCGGCAGGATAATAGGAACCATGAACCGCTGTGAACCGCGCAACAAAAAAACGGCCCAAAGCTTTGGGACATACGTATGTCAAGCCCACAATCAGACCGACGTTCAGCCATTACAAAATAACCGGCTAACATGTTACGTATATCATCAAAGCTTTGATCCGCTTACCGCATCAGGAATCCTACCGCTCCCGATGGTTCGATAGTTTCGCCGAACCTCAAACAGGGATCCGGTGTTCACTCTAACGTCAATATATCACATCGGTTTTCACGGTCAAGGACATGTACACAATCTACAACAAGCCCCTCAACACGATACGATGATCTTAAGAACCAGAATTTCTCTGGAGATAAAATACGCCAACTCACACACCCGCTCGAGGTTCTATGTCGAACGTCGTCCGGTAATTCACCAAGTCATCCGAACTATACCGAACCCAGAAAGATGTTGATAAAATCAGATAACAAAGTCGACAGAATTGCCGTGATCAAAGACGCCAGTTGAGCTAAAAATTCGGTCGAAGCTAAAAAACCGTTAATGTCAAACATCGGTTGAACTCACTCTTTATTTCTAATGTGCAGGCGGGCTACACGGTGCGCCACGCCGAGCCGGGATTATACAAAATCTCTCTACAGACACAACCATGATCGTCACATCATCCGGTGGTCGTAGAGTCGTGTTCTCACCCTGTAAATTGCCAATAGCGGCTTGAAACGGGGTAAAATAGCCCGGTATTTCAATTTGTCGCCGTATACATACCCCAAAATACTCAGAAAAATGATTCGGAAACCTATTTCACCAGCACGGCTGTCGCCCACATGGACGGATCGACATTCCAGTACAAATCGTCCCCTACCGTCAGATATTGCTGGCCATGATCGCGGTCCTCCAGCAGAACATAAAAACCGATCCGAGGATGTTGGCTCGGATCAAATCCGTTCAAACATGAAGCCGGGATAAACGCCTGCAAGCCATACCCCCCGCTGGTGACATTCGATGACACTTTGATCTGAGAGACGGGGACCGTCGGGGCATCCTCCCTGGCTCGTTTGAATTTGTGGGTACCGACAGCCGAATCTTTTTTCTTCGATCCGCCCCCGGTCGCAAGAAAATAAAACTGCTGACAGTATCGCGTGGCTCGCTTGTTGGATCGTGCGTCACGCATATCTGTGCACAACCGTAAATTATCTCCCGACCAGAATTTTCCGGGATCACACTTCAAGGGTTGTTTTTTATTTTTCACGCGACAAGCAATACCCAACCCGTTCTCATTCCAGCAACCCCACACCTCGCCGAAATCCTTCTTTTCCTCCAGCTCCGACAATCGCGGCAATAAATAAGCGTCACCCCACTCCTTCATCGAAGATGTAAGCGTCGGCATCTTCGCGCGATAGAGCAGCGGAAACTCGAAATCAAACAACAATCGATTGGGAACCAAAGCCGTCATGCGGATTGTAACCTCCGATTTGATTTCTGATCCGACTCCTCGTTGGATTCCAGTCGACGGCAGCGATTCCACACGTCGCGTAACTGAGCGGTGTCGATCTGTTTGAGATCGCGAACCCAGAACACAATACGGTCCTGATCGGGCTGCGGTTTGATCTCCGGCTCTTCGCCGAGTTTTTCGATACGTGTCGGCGTGATCGAATTTTTCGGAGCGTACAACTCAACACGCAAGCCGCGACCCATGTTGGTTACGATTTTCCCAGCCGTCCGTGCCCGACCCGGCAGTAAAAACCGACCGGCGGTCTTACTGTTCCAGTCGATTTCAAGATCGGGCTGCAACGATTTGAACTTACCCAGCAATGCCATTAACAGCGTAGGTTTCCAGCGAATGGGGTGACGCCGGAGAATCGATTTCTGCGACAGATGCCACTCCATACCCAGGTTTTTCCACGGTTTGGATTTTCCCGGGTCGACCTGCTCCACATGAATCTGCGAGAAGTAAGAATCCGCCGCCTCTTTCAATAACGCGCGAAACTTAGCCTTGTGAATATCCTTAAAATCTCTGACGTAGAGCCGAATGATTTCCCAACCCGCGGTATTGTTTCGCAGTCGCACACGATCCCACTGACCGTAAATCGGTAAATCCTTGCGATCGTCGAGCGTTTTAATTTTCAAACGATGATTCAATTCATTCTCATCAAACGAACCCTGCTTCACACGCAGCGCGATTTCCAGTAAATCCTTACCTGACGTAAATATATGACAGAACCATGGCTGAGACCCCGGCGCGTTCATTTCGATACGCGTTCGATGCTCCCAGTCCGTCGCGTCAAACTTACCGGAAGACTCAATCGTCTCCACCAACCACAACAACACCTGCGGATCCCAATCCACCGGCACGCCGCTGCGATCGACCCGATCCACCGAATGCCACGCCTTACCATCCGATTCCCACGGCATCGAAACCTCTTCACCCTGATCCAGTTGCAGCGTCTCGCGAGACGAAATTTGATCCGGCGTAAACACTTGACGTTCCTGAATGGGCCCCGCTTGCAACACCGGTTTAAGCGCCCGAGCGGTGTACGATTTTTTCGATTTGATGACATCTTCGGGATGACCAACTGCAACAATCTCGCCGCCCGCTTCGCCGGCTTCGGGACCGAGGTCGATCATCCAATCCGCCGTTTTGATCACATCAAGATTGTGTTCGATACAAATCACCGTGTTGCCCAGGTCCACCAGCCGATGCAACACGTTCAACAATTTTTTCAGGTCATCGAAATGCAGGCCTGTAGTCGGTTCATCAAGAATATAAAGCGTTTGACCGGTCGATGGCTTCCCCAGCTCCGTCGCCAGCTTCACACGCTGCGCTTCTCCACCCGATAACGTCGGAGCGGATTGACCAAGCTGCACATAACCCAAGCCCACGTCGTCCAGCGTCTGCAACATCCGCCGCACCTTCGGGATGTTATAAAAAAGCTCCAACGCCTCCGAAACTCGCATGTTCAACACGTCAGAAATACTTTTCCCGCGGTATTGCACCTCCAACGTCTCCGGGACATAACGCTGCCCGCCGCAACTTTCACATTCCACCCAGACGTCGGGTAGAAAGTGCATCTCGATACAACGCTGTCCCATCCCCTCACACGCTTCGCAGCGACCGCCAGCCCGGTTAAAACTGAATCGGTTGACGGAGTAGCCGCGAATTTTACTCATCGGAAGCTTGGCAAACAGTTCGCGAATCACATCGAACACTCCGGTATAGGTAGCCGGGTTGCTGGTGGGACTCAAACCGATCGGCGACTGATCGACGTTGATCACCTTATCAATATATTCGACGCCCGTGATCCGATCATGCCCCCCGGCGACAAGACGTGCCCGGTGCAGGCGAGAAGCCAGCGCGTTGTACAATATATTTGATACCAGCGTACTTTTCCCGCTACCCGACACGCCGGTGACACAGGTAAAACGACCCAGCGGAAACGAAACATCAATCTCTTTCAAATTGTGCTCGCGTGCGGAGTGAACCGTCAGCCAGGTCATGCCTTGTCTTGTAGTTGATATCCCTTCGTCAAGTTCAAGGTCCGTCCGAAGCAGATGCCGGGAAACAGCTCGACGGTTGGACGGCACGGGGATCGAGACCCGATTCGATAGATATTTTCCAGTGAGAGAATTACGCGCGGTTCTTAAGCGTTTCGGACTCTGCGCTGCGGTGATTTCACCACCGAACACACCCGCGCCCGGCCCAAAATCCAGCACATGATCCGCGGAATCAATGACATCACGATCGTGCTCGACCAACAGTAGGGTATTGCCCAGATCGCGCAGACGATTCATCGCACCGATCAATCGATCGTTGTCGCGCGGATGCAAACCAATCGTCGGCTCATCCAGCACATAAAGCACACCGGTCAATCCCGTGCCGATCTGCGAAGCCAACTGGATACGCTGGGCTTCACCACCCGAAAGCGTGGAAGCCGTTCGATGGAGCGAAACATATTCCAACCCCACCTCAACCAGAAAACGAAGCCGGGATGTAATTTCATGCAACAACTCGCCCGCGATTTTTTTCTGTCGGGTGTCGAGCTTGATTTTTTCAAACCACTTGAGCGCCTGCCCCAGTGATCGCAGACAAACTTCATGCAGCGTAGCGCCGGCAAGCTGAACCGCTGCGGGTTCGGATTTGAGCCGACTACCCGCACACGCATCACAAGCTACATCCGTCACCAGATCTTCCAGCCGTTTTCGATATTGCCAGCTCGAACGTGTTGCCCGATCGATCGTAGGGAAAAATCCACGCCATCGAAACCGCATCCCCAACCACGCAGGCTCATAGTTCGATTTCCCTGAGCCGCAGGCTTTAGCCTGCGCGGACTTACTTTTAACTGAAATCCACTCTCTCTTACAACCATGCAACATGGCCATCCGATGCGTTTCGGAAAGTTTGTTCCACGGCGTGTACACATCAAATCCGATGTGATCCGCCAGCGCATTTACGATCGCGAACATTTTTGATCCGGGTTTGACCTCTCCCCACGCACCGATCGCACCATCAATCAGCGACCTGGTTGGGTGAACCACTATAGCCGAAGGACTGGCCCCCAGCTGCACACCCAATCCCTCGCACGCTTCGCACCAGCCCATGCGCGTATTAAACGAAAAATGATGCGGCGTCATCTCATCAAAACTTCGGCCACATTGTTCGCAGGAACAAAACTGCGAAAAACGGAACTCTTTATTTTGATTGGCACGCTTTATCTTACGCTGCCTGGCGTTTGTATTGGATTTAGCGGTGGGCTTTTCTTTTTCATCCGTGACATCCAGCGCGATCAACACACCCTGACCCACCTTCAACGCCTGCTCCACGCTATCCGTCAAGCGAGATAACTGACGCTTATGAATCACAACGCGATCCACGACAAGCTCAATGAGATGATTTTTCTTCGTCGATATTTGGATCGTATCGTCCAGCGAATAAATCACGCCGTCCACGCGCACGCGGGCATAACCGTTCGCTCGTTCACGCACAAACAGATCGGCGAAAGATTCCTGCACGCCCGCTTCGACGGGTGCGAGCAGGATGATCCGCTTCCCTTCACCCAGATCCAATAGCCGTTGCACGATTTCATCGGCGGTCTGCGTTCCCACCGGAATGGTACACGCCGGGCAATAAGGCTGACCGATTCGCGTCCAAAGCACACGCATGTAATCGTAAATCTCCGTCACGGTTCCCACCGTGGATCGCGGCGACTTACTGGTGTTTTTCTGCTCGATACAGATCGACGGCGACAGTCCGTAAACATGATCCACTTTGGGAGGCTGCAATCGACCCAAAAATTGTCTCGCATACGAACTGAGCGATTCCACATATCGACGCTGACCTTCGGCGTACAACGTGTCGATCGCAAAACTGCTCTTTCCGCTGCCGCTGGGTCCGCAACAAACGGTCGTTTTGTTTCGTGGAATATCAACTGTGATGTCTTTCAGATTGTGCTGCCTGGCTCCGACCACCTGAATCACACCGTTACGACCGTTCGTCGCAGGATTTTTTAGTTTTCCATTTTTCTTGATCGATTTACGTTTTGTTGATTTGACGTTTAACACGTCACACAACGCCTGGCCGGTGTACGAATTTTTCTTTTTGGCGATCTGTTCCGGCGTACCTGTTACAACAATTCGCCCGCCGTGTACGCCGCCGTCGGGACCCAGATCGATCACCCAGTCGGCTGTTTTGACGACGTCGAGATTATGCTCGATCACCACCACCGAATTGCCCGCGTCCACAAATCCATGCAACACCGCGAGCAGTTTTTTGATGTCCGCAAAGTGTAAGCCGGTTGTCGGCTCATCGAGAATATACAACGTGCGACCCGTCGATCTTTTGACTAATTCGCGGGCGAGTTTAATCCGCTGGGCTTCACCACCGGACAGTGTGGTCGACGATTGACCGAGTTTGAGATAATCGAGCCCGACATCGTGCAGTGTACGAAGCATGTGTGCGATTTTCGGCACGCTTTCAAAGTGTTTCAGCGCATCTTGTACATCCATATCCAAAACGTCGGTGATGTTTTTGCCCTTGAATAGAATCTGCAGCGTTTCTTTGCTGAACCGATGGCCTGTGCACACCGGGCATATCACCCATACGTCAGCCAACAGCTCCATCTCCATCTTGTTGCTGCCGTTCCCCTCACACGCTTCACATCGACCCCCGCCGCCGGCTCCGGTGTTTACGTTAAAGCTGAACCGGCCCGGCTTGTATCCGCGAACGCGTGAATCGGGTAATTTAGCATACAGCGCCCTAATTTCGTCGAACACTTTGATGTAGGTGGCGGGGTTGGATCGCGGTGTGCGGCCAATCGGCGACTGGTCGATGTCGATCACCTTGTCGAGATGTTCGATCCCTTTTATGGCGTCGTGCTCACCCGGATAGGCTTTGGTTGATTCGTTCAAATCGCGGGCCAATGCTTCTCGCAAAATATCATTCACCAACGAGCTTTTACCCGACCCCGATACACCGGTCACACACACAAACCGTTGCAGTGGAAAGTCCACCGTGATATCGCGCAGGTTGTTCTGCCGCGCCCCCACCACCGTTAGCCACTGAAGCTTGCCGATTGTCGATGGTTTCTCGACAGCCAATTTTTTTGTTGTTTTCTTACGCTTTTTCATAAACTATTAAGCATCGTTATAATCTTAAATTCTATGCCGCTCTCGGTTGGGTGGCATGGGCAAACTTGTTTGCCCGTGTTGATTAGATTTTCTTCAAATATTCAGGAGGTGGATTGCCATCCATCTTCAAGAGCGCATTACCCATACCTGCATACCATCTCGCACTGGACCAGAGCCAATCTGTTGGACATCCAACCAACCCTCGACGAACCGGATTGTTATGAATATATTCCACGGATGTCCAAGCTGGCTTTGGATTGTCAAAGTTGCGGTCATATCCTCCACCCTGTTGCCAAAATCGATACTCCGTCCTTCCGGAAGATCGTGTAACTTTCAATCGATCAATCCAAGGAGATGAATGGTCACGTAAATATCTCATGGCTCGCCTGGAAACGGATTGCTTGATTGCCTTCAAAACCATTGATATCTGATAATCTTTGCCACATGGCAGCAATAATAGATGCACATGATCCGGCATAATTACATAAGCCCATAACTGAAAATCCAGTGTACTACGAGCACGATCCAAAGCTTCGATAAACCACATCCGGGATCGATCTTTATTTAGCAATGGTATTCGCTT